>JBMDWS010000293.1:0-3389 GCA_048594695.1 Truepera sp.
GGGTACACAAAACCCCCCAAAAAAACAACACCACACAACGCCCCAAACAACCAAACCCCCCCCAAAACGCGGGCCATCGACTTTTTTGTCGGAGAGACTTAGTAGCGCGCGCGCTGCGGAGCGGGAGCGGCGTTGGTTACAACGACGTTCTTGGCCTGAAGGCCCTTTTGACCCTGCTCGACCTCGAACTCGACTTCATCGCCTTCGTTGAGCGAACGGTAGCCGTTGCCCGAGATGGCCGAGAAGTGACAGAAAACGTCAGCTCCGCCATCATCTTGCTCGATGAAACCAAACCCTTTTTCGTTGCTGAACCATTTGACGCGACCTGTTGCCATACTCTAAACCTATCTTCCTTCTGATAGACGGGAGGCACCCACTATCAGTCGTTAACTAGTCCAACTGGAAACTGGAGGAAAGACCCGCAGACAAACCCTGTGCCTCAACCTGCCGTTGCAGCTGGTCCACGAAAGTGCCGGAGGCGCTTGCGCGGTGCCCCTATCTTATTAGAGGAAAAGCTCGTCTGACAAGCCGTCAGCGTCTTTTTATGAAGGGCGAAAGTACACAGTACACACTTTCATAGTAATCTTTTTATAGTAAAGTCTGTACCCAAATTTTTCGCAACTATTCTTTTTTTCATCATGGCCTTCGCGGTTCCGCCCAAACGCCCGAGCCCATCCCCTCGCCTCCCCTGACGCACTGGGGTACCTTGGCTGCCACGGCACGCATATCGGCTACCGGACTCTCACTGGCGTATGATCAGAGAGACCTTTTTGCCCCTGGCACCGATGCACGGTTCGGCCTGCGCTAAGTCAGCGATCTCTACTATTCGTACCTCGGCACACCCGCATTTGCTCTCGAGTTTCCCGCCAAGGCGCTCACCTATACCTACGACCCCAAGCCCGACGCGAGCCTGGCGCTCGTGGCGTATGGTGGCCTTGGTCCGCGCTTCATGATGCTAGCAGGCGTGCCCGACTACGACACGATCTATAACGACCCGGGCTATGACGATCGCCCCAACGACGTCGCACAGACGCTCAACGCCTACTAAACTACTAAATCAGCCTCGGCGGGTTGGGAGGCCTCGAGGCCAGACTGGGGCGCTTGGGCATCGTCGTCGAGGTCGACCTAGCGCTGCCCGTGATCGGACTCGTCGGGCCAAGGCTCAATGCGTTGCCGTTCGACAGCGGCACGTCCGCAGGACTCGAGATCGGCGCGAACTACTACTGCTAGCTTTCGTCTCCCAACATTGACGCCCAGCGGTCAGGCCAAACCACCGACCTCTGATAGCATCGGGACATGGATACGACGCTCGCCCGCCCCACGGACCTACAGGGGCTTCAGGTCCGCGATCTGGGCTTTCTGGATTACCGTGAAGCGTGGAACGTTCAGCTCGCTACCCACGCCGCTGTTGCCGAGGAGCGCACGCCCCCCACACTCCTCCTCGTCGAGCACCCACCCGTCATCACCTTCGGCAAGAAGGGGGGCCGGGAGAACCTGCTGTCTGACCCCGCTATTCTCGAGGCACAGGGATTCTCGCTCTACGACATCGAGCGGGGCGGCGACGTGACGTATCATGGCCCCGGACAGCTCGTCGGGTATCCCATCTTGCCCATCGGACGCAGGGTGAGAAGCTACCTACGCAACCTCGAGGCCGTCATGGTCGAGGTGCTCGCCTCCTACGGCGTGGCAGGCGAGGGTTCACCGGGCTACGCGGGCGTCTGGGTCGGCGATGAAAAGGTGGTCGCCATCGGCGTCGCCATCAAGCGCAACGTGTCGTTTCACGGCTTCGCCTTTAACGTCGCCACCGACCTCAGTCACTTCTCGCATATCGTGCCGTGCGGCATTCGGGACCGGGGCGTAACCAGCCTGAGCCGACTGTTGGGGCGCACCGTTCCCGTCAGTGAGGTCAAACCGAGGCTCGTGCGCGCCTTTAGTGAGGTCTTCGACATGCCCATTCTTGAAAGTGAGGTCGCAGCGTGACCGAATCCAAACGCAACCCCGACATCTTGCTGGAGGACGTCAAGGTCGTCAAGAACGGCGTTTATCGCAAGGACGCTGTGAACGTACCGCGTGAACGCAAGCCCGAGTGGCTCAAAGTCGCATTGCCCTCGGGCCAAAAGTACGGCGAGGTCAAGACGACCGTGCGCGAACACCGCCTCAGCACTGTGTGCGAAGAGGCCATGTGTCCGAACATCGGTGAGTGCTGGAATGCCGGGACTGCCACCATCATGCTGATGGGCTCGGTCTGCACCCGCGCCTGCCGCTTCTGCGCGGTCGATACAGGTAACCCGAGAGGCCGCCTCGATCCCGACGAACCGCGCCTCGCGGCCGACTCGGTGCGGCTCATGGGCCTCAAGTACGTAGTACTGACCTCGGTCGACCGCGACGATCTTTCCGACGGGGGCGCAGGCCACTACGCCGCCTGCATCCGCGAAATCAAACGCGTCAATCCCGAAACTGCCGTCGAAGCCCTCACCCCCGACTTCGCGGGCCGGACCGAGGACGTGCAGAAGGTACTCGAGGCGGGCGTCGAGGTCTACGCACAGAACCTCGAGACCGTCCGCCGCCTCACCTACCCGGTCCGCGACCCTCGAGCGGGCTACGATCAGACCTTGAGCGTGCTGGCCTACGCCAAACGCGCCCGCCCGGACGTGCTGACCAAAACGAGCCTGATGCTCGGCCTCGGCGAAACCGACGAGGAGATTATTGAAGCCATGGACGACTTGCGTAAAGCAGGTGTAGACATTGTGACCTTCGGTCAGTACCTGCGCCCGACCGCCTCACATCTGCCTGTCGTGCGCTACGTGCCCCCCGAGGACTTTAGCCGCTACCGCGAGATCGGGTTGCAGAAGGGCTTTTTGGAAGTCGTATCGGGGCCACTGGTACGCTCGAGCTATAGAGCTGAACGGGCGCTCGAGAAGAACAACGTGGGGCTCGCCGCAGACTGAAATCTGGCGCGTAAGACACGCACAAGGGCGACTATAACAAACAAGTCGCCCTTGTGAGTTGCAACTGTCCCTGCATACCACCTCTCTAGTGCATCATTTCACTATACAGCTGCTTGTGAATTGTATAGCTTGTGCAGCCGTAAAGAAGCGCCCGTAATAGGGCGCTTCCAGAAAGCGAACGTACGTTTTTTATTTTGCTTCTACCGCTCCCTTATCTTGCTTGTAGCGCTCGGCGCACTCGAGAATGAGCGCCTTCGCTTCGTCCACGTCGTGCCAGTCCTCAATGGTGGTTTCCTTGTTCTCGAGCACCTTATAGTTCTCGAAAAAGTTGGCGATCTCTTTCAAGTAGTGCTCGCCCACATCCTTGAGCGACGTGTGCTGCTTGAAACGCGGGTCGTTGACGGGAACCGCCAGAATCTTCTGATCGCGCCCCTTGTCGTC
>JBMDWS010000294.1:0-8531 GCA_048594695.1 Truepera sp.
CCTGAACGCGGAAGATATCGAGGCCGAGAACGCGTTCTTCCGCACCGTCTTGTGCCCCGAGGTCGAAGGTGTAGGAAACCTGCTCGAGCACCCGGAAGCCCAGGTTTTCCAGCAGCGGCAGCACGTCGCTCAGGACCAGCGTGCGACCCGGATGGTAGATCTCGAGGTGACTCGCCTCGCCGCCGAGCCCCTGAGGCGAGGCGTGCGCCCGCTGCTGCGGGTTGAGGAGCCGCACGACGAGCGGCGCGTCGGTGAGCGCCACGAGGCTCTCGATGTCCCGCAGAGCCGTGTCCGGGCTGGTATCGGCGCGGTAGCGCTCGTCGAGAGCACTCAGAAAGCGCTCGCTCAGACGCGCCCCCTCGAGGGCGCCATAGGTACGCTCTAGCCCGGCTCTTAAGTGATCGTCCCAGGTTCGGGTGAGGTCAGCGACGCCCGCCTCGAGGGCCGCGACGTCGAGAGTGCGGTAGTCCCGTTCAGTCACAAAGAAGAAGTGAACCGGACCTGCGCGTCGTCTTCGCCCATCGCCAGCTGATAGTCGGTGTGGCTGGCGGCGAGTTCACGTTGCAGGTAGCTCTGCACACGCCGCCGGACGCCGGTATTGAAGCGCTCGCGGGGCATGATGACCATGACCGCCAGCCCACGGGCCAGCGGGTCGGGCCGTAGGGTCAGGCGCACCCCGCCCGAGCGAGTCATCGTCATGATCGTACGGATATCGCGCTGCAGACGCTGCGCGTCGCTCCAGAAGAGTTCGTCGCGGGGAACCGAATTGAAGATCGAGATGATCTCTTTATAGTCGTGCGAGCCGGGTTCGGCCCCATCGAGCTCCAAAACAAGCTCCAGCTTGCGCCGCAGGATGGGAATCTCCTGTGCGGGGGTCGAGAGTGCAGCGGAGGTAAAGAGGCCGATAAAGCGGTTCTCACCGACGAACACGCCCCCCTGCACCTTTTTGAGACCGATATAGTCCATCCGCACGGGCCTGTGCACGCTTGATTCGGCGTTGGTTTTGGTAACGGTCAGCACGCGCCCACCGAGCACGCGCTCGCGCAGGCCCTCGGGAATCTGGTCGAGCGGTACAGGCGCGGTGTAAGCACTCGACGGCTTACTCAGCACCCCGAGGCTCGAGTCCGGCGCCACCCCCAGGCTTGGGACACCTTCATGCTCCAGAATGTCGTACTCGCGGTAGCCCAGAAAGACGAAGTTGTCTAGAGCGAGCCAGCGCAAAAACGCGTCGTCCTCGTGATATTCGGCGACCCGTTCGTCTTGTGTTTCGTGGGCGGTGAGGCCCTCGAGCTGCGCGGCAAGGTGCTCAGCCCGCTGGCGCATGGACAAAAAGTCGCGGGTCGCCAGGAAAACGTCCTGCAAGACGTCCCTGACGCCCACCTCGAGCGCAGACAAGTCCATCGTAGCGTTTGTGGCGTCCGTGCGCTTCAGGAAGTAGAGCTCGTAGGCCAGTTTTTCGCCCCCGTGCTCTAGCGCCGTAACGCTACCCACCTCGTTTCGCACAACCCCTAAAACCGGATGGACGATATGCAGCGCCTCAAAACCGCGCCGGGCGAGTTCGGCCCGGACTGAATCGACGATAAAGGGACGATCGGTGAGGGCGAGCTCGAGCACCACGTAGGGCAGCTCCCAGCCGTCTCGAGCCAAGTCCGGGGCGTAGGCACGCACCTTGATCTCACCGGGTTCGGCCAGAAACGAAAGCGCCGACCGCGCCAGCGCGCTCAGGCTTTCAGGCGTAAAGAGCGCCAGCAGTTCAGGTGCAGCACGCTCGAAGACAAGTCCCAGAAGCGTTTCCGACGGGCTCCGGGGTTGACGCCGGGCGTGCTTGAGATACGTCTGGATGTGATTCAGGGTCGCGGGCACCTCGCACGCTCCTTCTTTATAGTCGTATGGCCTCGACCACCCGCAGGCAGTGTATGGGGCTGTGAATATTCGCAGTATACAAGCCCTTTCACACAGCTGGCGGTATACCGGACGCGGCTTGGAAAACATGTCTGAACGGCTTGCCTCAGGGTACGCGGTTTATACTGACGCCATGTTTCTGATTCTTGCCGGGGCGCTTATCGCCCTCGACCAGTTCACCAAGGTCTGGGCCGCCAGCACATTCCCACTTAACGGCCCAAGCGTTCCACTCGGTTTAGGCTTTCATTTCACCTACACTCGCAACATCGGCGCAGCCTTCGGCATCCTGCAGCACGGACGCACAGCGACGCTCCTTTTGGGTGTTCTCTCGGCGATCGTGACGGTGGGGCTCATCATCTACCTCTGGCGCCGGAGCAGCACGCTCTCCCGGTTGCAGTGGACAGCGTTTACACTCATTCTGGCGGGGGCAGCGGGAAATATGATCGACCGCTTCGCGCTCGGCTACGTCCGCGACTTCATCCACTTCTACCTGCCGAACTTCAACTTTCCGGTCTTCAACGTCGCAGACTCGTGCGTAGTGATCGGGGCAGGGTTACTGATCCTCTCGAGCCTCTTCGAACGCACCCAGGACGAGCCCAAAACCCCCTCCGACACTCCGGAGCGCCAGATCCCCTAACGCGTCAGGCGCAAAAAGCGCAGCCGCCCCGTCAGGTCATTATGAACCGTAGCCTCGGCCCACGCGCTGCACGCCCTTTGCGCCCGTGCGACGTTGCGCGGGTCGAGTTCGAAAAGGGCAACCGCCCCCCCCTTTAGGAGAGGCCACGCCTGCGTTATGAGCCGCCGGAAGTGCGTGAGGCCGTCCTCACCGGAAAAGAGCGCCCCCGGCGGGTCGCGCTGCACCTCCGGGCTGAGGTTTGCCGCGTCCATGTCGGGCAAGTAGGGTAGGTTGGCAATGAGCAGATTCGCGTCGCGGGCAACCGCCCTCAGGTCGGAATCGTCCAGAAGATCCGCCTGCCAAAAGTGAACCTCGAGCTCGAGGTCGTGCGCGTTCGTCCGGGCAACCTCGAGCGCCGCCGGTGAGATGTCCGTGGCCCACACCGTCGCGTCCGGGCACTCGGCCTTGAGTGCGAGCGCGACCGCGCCGCTTCCTGTACCGATCTCGAGCACTCGTGGCTGGGTCTGACCGCGTACCGACTCCAGCCCCAGCTCGACGAGCACCTCGGTTTCGGGCCGGGGGATGAGTGTGTCCGGCGTCACGCGCAGGGTTAGACCGTAAAAGTGCGCTACCCCAAGGATGTGCTGCAGGGGCTCACGCGCCTCGCGCCGCTCGAGCCACGCCTCTAACTGCGCTTCCTGCACTGCGCCCAGCACCTCGCTGCGGCGGAGCAGCATATCGGCGCGGCTCACGCCAAGAAGTGCCTCCAGAAATAGCCGAGCCTCGACCTCAGCGCTATCGATCCCGGCCCGCTCGAGCCGTTCCCGCACCGTCCGCAGCGCCTCGCCCAGCGTCACTAATAGAAGACCGTGCGGGTGCGGTGCCGGGGGATCGCCTTATAGGCCGCGCCCTGCCCCCGGTTCCAGAGGTAAACGTCGAGGGCGCGGGGCGTCACGCCGGGCAGCCGCTCGGCGAGCCGCTCGACCGTGTGCAGGGCAACTGCGCGGATTTCGACCTCTTCAGGCGAGCCGGCAGGAATAGGCTCACCCGCATCGATGCGCGCCTCGAGCGCGGGCGTATAGCGCAGCACGCCATCGACGCGCAGCACGTGCGGCACGAGGTTATCGGCGAAGATAGTGAGGCGCTCCAAGTCATCAAACGCGCCCCAGCCTTCGCCCCCAAAGGCCAGCGCCAGGTCCGAGGGCGTGATCTGCGCTCGCTTGTAGAGGGGCACGCTCACGCCCTCGTACTCGGCCACATCCTGAAAGTACGGCATAGCTGCGAGAAGTCCAGCGAGGCGCTCTGCCGATCCGTCCGCCGCCTCGACGAGCCGAATGAACGAACCGCCAAAGCGCTCGTCCAGATAAGAACCGAGTTCGCCCAACGCTTCGGTAAAGTGGCGCATCAGCTCGGCCCGCAGCGGGTCCGTGAGGTCCTGACCGAAGATCCGGGCTGTGCGCTCTGGCGTCAGGTCACACAGCTCACGGGCTGAAAGCGGTCCACGCCTCTCGAAAAAGTCTTTCAGGGACGACGCGACGGTAAAGTAGCCCGACATACCGGGGCGCTTGATCAGATACGGAAAATAGCCCGAGCCGAAGTTGACGGCGTCGAGCGTGATGTTAAAGGCCAGCACCACTTCGGGGTCGCCGCTGTAGTGATGCGCGGTGTCGTAGACCGGGCGGCTGAGGGGGGCAGGTTCAAGGCTCTCGGCGTAGCGATCAAGCGCCGCCTCATCGAGCCGTACCGAGCGGGCGCGGCGGGCGACCTCTGCGCAGGCAGTGCGTATCTCGTCGAACACACGCCAGTCTAAACCATGCTTCGGCACGGGCACGCAACAAAAAAGAAGGGTGCCGAAGCACCCCAAAGTTAGGGAGAAAACCTGTTTAGAGCGGCTTGACCACCACACGGCGGTTTCTGCCTTCACCCGAGGACTCACTCTCGACTGCCGGATCATCTGCGAGGGTCATGTGGATGACGCGGCGCTCGGCAGCGCTCATGGGCTCGAGTTCGACCGCGAAGCCCGTTTTACGGGCGCGCGCTGCGGCCTTAAGCGCCACCCCGCGCAGCCGTTCGTCGCGGCGCTCTTTGTATCCCCCCACATCGATCGACACGCGCACACGCGGCGCGCGCTCGTCTTTATTGATGACCGCGTTGGTAAGGTACTCGAGCGCCGAAAGCGTTCGCCCACCCCGGCCGATGATCTTGCCGGGGTCGCCCCCGCTCACATCGGCCTGGAGCCCGTCCTCGACCTCTCTCACTTCGACAGCGTAGCCAGGGTCTAGGTTCAGCAACAGATTGACCAGAAACGTCTCGCAGCGCTCGGCGTCGTTCTCACCTTGGGGCTCGAGCGGCGCTGTCGGCACCGGACGCATGACGTGAGCTTCCTCGTCGACGGGCGTTTCCTCGGGTTGGGTACGGGCAGACTGCGGCGCAGGAACACTCTTCTCTGCCGCCTCCCCCGTATCGATGCCAAGTTCGCTCAGGTACTTATCGAGGTCATCGGCCATCGTTACTTCGCCTTCGCCTTTTTGGTGGATTTATTTGGGGCTTTGCTCTCCTTGAGCGCCGGCTTATCGCTCTTGGGCGCGGGCACAGCCGTTTTGCCAGCCGCCAAAGACGCACCAGCCGGGGCCGCATCGAGCCGCCGCATGATGAGCCACTGCTGCAGAACCTGAATTCCCATCGAGGTAATCAGGTAGAGCGTCACCCCGGCCGGGAATGAGAAGGCGAAGAAGACAAAGACCCCGCTGATCAGAAGTTGCTGCTGGAGGGTCTGCCGGTTACCCTTGGAGGAGATAAAAACCTGCAACACCATGATGCCGATGTAGAGAATCGGCAACAGGTAGATCGGGTCGTTCAGACCAAGGTCGGGGATCCACAAAAATCCTTCGTTAAATTCGAAGTTGACGAACACGCGCCACAACACCAGAAAGATAGGCATCTGGATGAGCGCCGGGAGGCAGCCGCCCGCCGGGTTGACCCCAGCCTCCTGGTACATCTTCATCGTTTCCTGCGTAAGCTTTTCGCGGTCGTTCTTGTATTTTTGCTGCAGTTCCTGCAGTTTGGGCTGGATCTTCTGCATCCCCGACATCGACTTCAGCTGGGTACTGATAAGAGGCCAGACCAGGATGCGGAAAAGCAGCGTCAGCAGGATGATCGACAGGCCCCAGCTGCCCACATAGCCGTGAATCCACTGCAAGACGATGATGATCCCGAGCGAGAGGCGACCCAGGATGTTGGGGTTGAAGAGGCCGGGCAGCTCGAGGTAGTCCTCCTGCAGGAAGTGGACCATCTCGTTCGGGCCACCGTAAACCTGCAGTTCCATATCGACCGAGGCGTCTGCCGCAGCGGGAAGCTCTTTACCAAAGGCAATCTGCGTCCCCGAAAGCGGGGTCGCCAAGAGGGCGTCGCCGCCCGAACCCTCGACGTTTGGGTTAGGCCGCATGACGAGCGCCACACCCATGTTGCGGTTGTTGTTTTGCATCGAGATATAGCTCGGGTCGGCAACCTCATCGGAGGCCGGATTGAGCGTAAAGGTCTCACCCTGCCCCAGCTTGATAACCGGCTGCGCCTGCCGAGCGATGCCCGGGTAGACGTACTGAACGAGCGCTGCGCCCTGTCCGGCAGCTGCGCGGCTCACATTGAGTGACACGCCGATGGAGTTTCTTACGGCGCTGACGAGCAGCGTTTTTTCGACGTTCAGATTCCCGACACGGTAGGTGAAGGTACCCTCGAGCGCCGGGGCTTCGGCGTACGTGGTTTCAACCCACGACCCCTCGACGTTTTGCGGCTTGGTGTACTGACCGTCGACCAGAATGGCGCCCCCCGGCACCGAGGCCGTATAGGGGATAAGATTGCGCGGATTATCGAGTGCGTAATTCCCGCGAAAATCCTGACCGCGCTGCTGCTTGGCGTAGACCGCGACGACCTCACCCGTTTCGGTAAAGATGTAGTCAACGCCCTTGGAGGTGACGAGTTTGAGGTCGGCCTCACGTTCACCGCACCAGAACGAGGCAGGGTTATCCCCGGCGCAGAGGTCGTTGAGAAGCTCGGGGTTTCGAAAATCGGTCGCACTAAAGTCGCGGATGGCGAAACTGACGCGCGCAAAGCCCAACGAGAAAAGGCTCAGGAGTGTCAGGACTAAGAGCAGCTTGCGGTTCAAGAGTGCCTCCGGGGGGGAACAGGGTCAAATCCACCCGGGTGAAACGGATGGCATTTCAGCAGGCGGCGCGTGGCCAAGTAGAGGCCGTAGAGAACACCGTGCCGGGTTACGGCTTCGACAGCGTATTGACTACAGGTCGGGTGAAAGCGGCAACTCGGCTGCGCCTTTAAGGGTGAAAGAAAACGCTGATAAAACTGAATAGGGGCCAGCACCGCGCGCTGCAGCAGCGTGAGTCTGGATGGCGAGGCGATTGTGGTACTCACAACGCCTGACCCTTACGCAGGGCGTGCTCGAGCGCCCCCTTGAGTTGCCAGTAGCTCGCCTCGGCAGCGTCCGGGCGAGCTATGATGACAAGCTCGAGCGCAAAACCCGTGCCACGCGCCTCTTCGGCGCGGCATAGTGTCGCCCTTAGACCCTCTTTGAGGCGGCGGCGCACCCGGTTTCGCGTGACCGCCTTGCCGACTTTTTTAGATACGACAATCCCCACCCACACGCCTTCGGTGCGAACGGGTCGCCAGCGCAGGCTCAGCAGTTTGGCGTGTCCGGCCTTACCCCGGCGCAGACGCTGAAAGGCGCGGTCACCCTTTAAGGACTGGATGACCGTCACGGGTTCTACTCGTCGGAAACGGAGAGTTTGGTACGGCCCTTGGCGCGGCGGCGGCGGATCACGTTGCGTCCGGAAGCGGTCTTCATTCGGGCGCGAAAGCCGTGGGTCTTGGCGCGTTTGCGCTTGTTGGGTTGATAGGTGCGTTTCATGATTCAGTCTCCTTCAGGATGGGGGCAGCTAAGCAGCGATCAGGCAGCAAAAAGGCCAGGCCGAACTGCGCCCTTCAAGACGTAAAAGCATATCACACACCACGCCGCTTTGTGTTAGAAGCGCAGGTGTCAGCAGCCCAGGGCACGTCGGAGCCGCTGGCCCTTAGCCCTTAAAGACCCCGGCTCGCTCGCGCGTGCTGTGGTGATTCCAGCCCTTCAGAACCAAGCGCTCGTCCGGGTGCACGACATCGTCCTCGAGCCGGTCGTCTCCAGCGTAGAGCTGCACCAGGACAGTCTTGCGCGTTTTGCTCGAGCGGTTGGGCATCGACCCGTGCAGCGTGAAGTAGTGAAAAAAGAGCACGTCGCCCGCCTCAGCCTCAATGACCTTCGCGCCCTCGATCGGGTGCCGCGCCAAGACCTCGGATTCCTCGCTCCCGCCACTGCCGAGCACTCGCCCGAGCTTGTGACTCCCCTCATACACGCGCAGGCAACCCATCTCGTCGGTCGCGTTCGATACGTGGATGATGCCCGCGATCATGGTGTCTTTGATCGTCGGAAAGTACGACCAGTCCTGATGCATGGGAAAAGGCGAGCCTTTTTCCGAGGGTTTCTGGAAGAGTTTCGAGTGATGCAGCACGATATCGTCGCCCAAGATCTGGCTCGGTGCCTCGAGAAACCGCTCGCTCATCATGGCCCGAAGCCACGTCGCCGAGTACTGCTGCACGTTGTGGGTGTGCAGGATCACGTCGTCCTTGGCCCGGATGCGCGCCATTTCCGGGCCTGCCCAGGTCGCGTCGATCGCCTCGCCCGACGCCAGCAGCTGCGCCACGATCCTGTCGAAGTCGGTCTCGAGCGCCGCTACCTCGGCGGGCGTAAAGACCCCTTTGGCGTGGTAGTAACCCTTTTCTGCAAAAAACGTGCCGATATCTTTGCTCATAACCGACGTCACGGCCTCCTCACGACGAAAAAGAGTTGCTCGCCCATTCCTGTGAGCTGGACTCTAGCACAGGTTTGCCGCGCGTTAGGGAAACCCGGCCGACGTGACGCCCAAACTGAGCACCGAAATCCTCGAGGGATAGCTCGAAACCAAGTCTT
>JBMDWS010000295.1:0-3869 GCA_048594695.1 Truepera sp.
GCACTATCCCGGCAGCCGGAGCGGCTGCCACGCACCGTAGGTGAGCGAGCGCCAGAGCCATTCGGCGGGTCCGAAGCGAAAGTGGCGCAGCCAGAAGTGGCTGAAGAGTGCCTGCAACGCATAGATGCCGAGAACTACAGGCAGCGTTACCGATAGCCCTAGCTTGCCGTAGAGGCCCAGGCCGTAGCCATTAAACATGAGGGTGCAGAGTAGCGACTGCGAAAGATAGTTTGTCAGGGCCATGCGGCCTGTCGCGCCAAAAAAGGCGAGTCGCCGCTGCCAAATCGTGTGCGCCAGCAAGAGACTCAGGAGTGCCAAATAGACGAACATCAGCGCGGGTCCACCGATCCCAAACGAATAGCCGACAGTGAGCGGACTGTACGTATCGGTCCAGAACCAGTAGGCAACGTAACCCTTGAAAAAGAGGGCGATAGGCAGGGCCACGACCAGGATAGTGAGCCACACCCGGCGATGGGGCCGATTGAATAACCCCTTTTGTCCTGCGAGTAGACCCAGCAAAAAAAGCCACAGGACGGTGGGCATAAAGTTCGGCAGATTGAGAATCTCGCGCCACGCCATGCGGGCCTGATAGGCGACGAGCTCCGCGTAGCTTCCAGTGCCCATCACCCCATTAAAACTTTCGAGCGTGAGCCAGGGCGCGTAGCGGGCAAAGCCGAAGTGGAGGGGAGTCAGGTAAGTGAGGCTCGAGAGGACAAAAAATACGAGTGCGCCCAGAACCAGTATCCAGCTCCGGCGAAAGGCAAAAAGCGTCAGGACGAAGCCTGCGACGGCGTAGGTCACAAGGATGTCGCCGTACCAGATAAATATGGCGTGAACGAGGCCGATGCCCAGCAGAACCAGCACCCGGCGACGAAAGCGGGGCAGCGCTACCGGGCCACGCCTAAGCTGTAGGGCCAGACCCAGACCAAAAAGAAACGAGAAGAGCGAGTAGAAAGAACCCTGTGCAAAGACCCGCACGAACGCCTCGAGCCACTTCTCACCCGCGTTCTGGGCGGCGTTTATGCCGAAGTAGCCATATGGGCCACTGAAAAAGAGCATATTGACCATAAAGATGCCGAGGAGCGCGATACCCCGCAGGATGTCCAGGGTAATGAGGCGGGCGTCAGGGGGAGTCGGTGTGTCGGGCAGGGACGTCTGGCTCATGGACACAGTCTAGGTGTTACGACGATGAGCTTCGACTTGAAGGGTTGTGGCGGCGCGAAGTCGGATTCATCTAGTGTCAGGAGCGGTTCTAGCATAAGCGTGCCGGGCACGGTGAATTCATATTCGGCATGGACTGCGACAAGCGCTCGCCGGAACCGCTTCGTCTGTAAGTGCTCGAGCACGCCTTCCGTCAGGTCGGCAGGCAAGTTCGACAAGAGAACGTCGAACTCGAGGCAGTGGAGCGCCTTGAGGGCATCTTCGTTTAAGACTGTCGCTTGCGGGAACCGTTGGCCCAACTGTAGAGCGAGGCCAGTGTCCAGTTCGACGAGAGTGAGATGGCAGGGCGGCAGGACCCCCGCGACCGTGCCGCTCCCCGCGCCCAGCTCGAGTACGCGGCTTGTGGGCGTGATCTGTGCCGCCCGGACCAGAGCGGCGAGTTTGCCTGGGTGGACGAGAAAATGTTGCTCGAGCATGACGCAAAAACGCGCCGGAGTTCCCGGCGCGTTCCTTTATTTAGCGAAAACCTAGCGCTTACTCAGGAACTTACGGGCGGCGAGGGCGGCGACACCTGCGAGGGCTGCTTTGCCCGCTGTACTCGAGAGGGGCGAATTCTTGCCAAAAAGGCTCTCGAGCAGGTCAGGGTCGTTCCGCGCGGCCTCACGGGTCATACGCGAAAGTTCTCGTGGCGAGGTCGCCTGATCTTCGTTTACGTCCTTACTGTAGCCCTGAAAAGGACGGCTGCTATCGTTGGTCGCCTCGCGGTAGTGCTGCGCGAGTTTGCGACGGTCTTCAGGCGATAATTTATCGAATGCGCGTTCACTTTCGGTCTCGGTGTCCGGGTCGTTATCGTCCAGATTGGCCATCATTTCGCGGTAGCGCCGCGCCGCCTCCTCGTCGGAGATGCTGTTGGGGTCCTCACGCGCGCGACGCTCAAAGTCGCGGTAATCCTCCTCACGCTTGGGGTCCTGATTGAAAAAACCTTCGAGTTTGCCTAGTAGGTCGCTCATGACTCCTCCTTTTCGTACAGCGTCAAAGTTAGCACTCGCCGGGCGTGGCAATTTTGGTCTGGACCATAATTGCATTCGGGTTCACTTTTTTGCACTGCGTGAGTCCAGCGTCACTTATTCGTAATGCGCGCAGATTGCGGACCAAGGAATAGACTGGCTCCATGAAGATTTATACCCGAACGGGTGATACTGGCACGACCGCACTCTATGGGGGTGAACGCGTACCCAAGGACGCGCTGCGGGTGGAAGCGTACGGCACCGTCGACGAGGCCAATGCCCTGCTCGGTGTGGCCCGTGCCCAGGCGGGCGCGGGCAGCGCCTTTGACGCCTTGCTTGGGACCCTCCAGAACGCTCTCTTCGATGTAGGGGCCGACCTGGCGACCCCGGAATCGCGCTACCGAGCGAACATCACGCCGTTGACAGCTCAAGATGTCGCCTCCCTCGAGCGCGAAATCGACAGGCTCGAGGCGGATCTCACGCCTCTCCGTGCCTTTATCCTGCCGGGTGGTCATCCGGTCGCGGCAACGCTGCATCACGCCCGCACCGTGGTGCGCCGGGCTGAGCGCCACGTCACCGCGCTGGCGCGAGACGAGCAGGTGAACCCGCAGGTCGGCATCTATCTCAACCGTCTCTCCGACCTGCTTTTTGTTCTGGCCAGGGCTTTTAACGCCGCTGCCGGGCATGACGAGCCGCTTTGGCAGGCACGTGGGGCCAAATAGTGCGGCTCGCGTCGCTCGCCTGTTCGAATACCGAAATCGTCGCGGCGCTCGGTTGCGCAGACTGGCTGGTCGGTGTGGACGACCACTCGGATTATCCCCTAGAGGTCGTGGATGAGCTGCCGCGCGTGGGTCCCGATCTCGAGATCGACCTGGACGCCTTGTGCGAGCTCGAGCCCGACCTGGTGCTGGCGTCTCTTACAGTGCCGGGGCATGAAAGGGTCGTCGAGGGTCTGGAGGAGGTCGGGCTCGAGTACCTGGCGCTGGAGCCGGTCTGTCTCGAGGACGTGTACGGCTCGGTCCGTGAAGTCGCACACGCCCTCGGTTGCGCCGAGCGGGGCGAAACGCTGGTGCGGGAGATGTGCGCCGAACTTCTCGACCGGGGCCATGCCAAGAACCGTCCCCGCGTGGTCGTGCAGTGGTGGAACCGCCCGACCATCGCGCCCGGTGCCCTCTCCTGGGTCACGGATTTGCTGGACCTCGTTGGGCTCGAGAATCCGCTCGGCTGGGAGCGCGTCAAGAGCCGTCCTGTCAGCGACGAGGAGCTGGCCTTCTTGAATCCGGACGCTATCGTGCTGTCCTGGTGCGGCGTGAAGCCGGAGAAATATCGACCCGAGGTCGTGGCCCAGAACCGCTCTCTGAGAGACGTCCGCGCCGTGCAGGAGGGGAACATCTTTTGCATTCCCGAAGCCTACTTGGGGCGCCCTGGACCGAGGCTCGTCGAGGGCTACCGGGCGCTGCGCGAGATCGCCGATCGGCTCACCTGAAGCAATCGGATGGGAGGCCCGAAGACGCGCAAGGAGGGCAAAGTGCCTAGTCTGCCCATAGCATCGCGACTGGAAACGATCTCATGAAAAATACGGGAACCGCGTATGATTCGCGCAAACACATAAGCTGGCGCTAAAGCCTTCTGGGGCGTTTTGCTATCGCTCAAGCGTTGACATCGCCCCGTGAGCGCCGTTAGTATTGAATTCCGGCTTTG
>JBMDWS010000296.1:0-1768 GCA_048594695.1 Truepera sp.
GCGTTGGGGGCGGCGTGATGCTGACCGCCTCGCACAACCCGCCACCCTATAACGGCTTCAAACTCAAGGGGCCGTACGGCGGCGGCGCGACGGACAGCAACTATAAGGCCGTGAGCGCCCGCACCGCCGAGGTAGCCGCCGAGGACGTTCAGACCTTTCACCCGAAACTGCACACCGTCGAAACCTTTGACATCCGTGAGGCCTACTACGACGCGCTTCTCAACCTCGTCGACGTCGACCTGCTGCGGAGTTTTACGGGGAGCCTCGTTCATGACGCGATGGGCGGTGCAGGCTCGGGCTGGCTGGCCGGGTTCGTCGAGTATGCCGGGTTGCCGCTGCGCCTCGAGCCGCTGCGGGGTGAACCCAATCCCATGTTCTACGGCGTCAATCCCGAGCCCATCGGACCCAACCTGGCGCTCACCATGGAGACCATGAAAACCTCGGACGCGGTCTTTGCCACCGCCACCGACGGCGACGCCGACCGCCTGGGATTGGTGCTGCCGGGGGGCGTCTTTTTCAACTCGCATCAGATCTATGCGGTGCTGCTCAGCGTGCTTTACGAGAAAGGGCTGCGCGGGCGCGTCGTCAAGACGTTTACCACCTCGCGCCTCGTCGAACGACTCGCGGCAAACCGGGGTCTGGAGGTGCTCGAGACGCCCGTGGGCTTCAAATACATCGTGGACGCGATGCTTGAGGGCGACGTTCTGATCGGCGGCGAGGAATCCGGCGGGATCGGTGTGCAGGGGCACATCCCCGAACGCGACGGGATAGCGAATTCGCTCCTGATGCTCGAGGCGGTCATCCGCTCTGGCAAGAGCGTCGCGGAACTCTTCGCGGGGCTCGAGGCGGAAGCCGACTGGCAGCACGCCTACGACCGCATCGACCTGCACCTCTCGGGAAACGCGTTAAAGGACGCGGTGCTGAGCGCACTGCAAAACCCGCCCGACACCTTCGCTGGGCGCACCGTCGAGGCGGTCGAGACGCTCGACGGCGTCAAGTTCAACCTGTCGGGCAAGGCGTGGCTGCTTTTTAGAGCCTCGGGTACCGAACCTGTCCTGCGCATCTATTCCGAGGCGCAGTCGGAGGCTGAGGTCGAGGAGATTCTGGGCGCGGCGCGGGCCTTCGTGTCGGGACTCGAGGCGGCTGTCTAGGAGTCTCTTTTATGAATGTCGATCAAAAATTAGTAGACGCCGCGATTCAACAGGCACTCGAGCGCTGGCCTATCGGTTGGGCCGGTGCTGCGGCAATGTATACCGCTGACGGCGATATCCTCACCAGCGTCTACGTCGAAGCGCCGAATACGGCTGTCGAACTCTGTCACGAAACGGGCGCGATCTGCGAGGCGCATCGCCGGAACGTCGCGATCACAGCGTCGGTCTGCGTATCGCGGGAGAGCGAGAACGAGCGCTTTATCATCCTCAGCCCGTGCGGTGTATGTCAGGAACGGCTCGCTTATTGGGGCGGCGATGTGAGTGTGGCGGTACCGCAGCCCGGCGACCCAACGATGTGGCAAGCCAAAACACTGAGGGCGGTCATGCCTTTTTACTGGCGGGCCGCCCTCGATCCTTTCTAAAACGTGTTCGGTGCTAGAGCGTGATGAGGTCTTTCGGACTGTGCGACAGTCGTTCGAAACCACCCTCAGTGATGATCGCTAGGTCTTCGATACGTACACCCGCGTCACCGGGGATGTACGCGCCCGGTTCGACGGTCACGCTCATACCCGTTTCGAGAAACTGCTCGGACGTTTTGGCAAGTCGCGGTCCCTCAT
>JBMDWS010000297.1:0-1961 GCA_048594695.1 Truepera sp.
GGCGTCCGATTCGCCTGGTTCCCAGCCCGTTTCTGCGGCCCAGGCGTCGGCACGGCGAATCAGTTCCCAGAAGATGTCGCCCTTGGCCTCGGTGTAGGCTGTGCGGTCGCGGCGGTGCTGCGCGGCAAGCAGGCGCTTGACAGCTTCGTAAAGGGCCTGCTCGTCCGGGTGGAGCCGCAGGTAGTCGCGAAAGAGCAGGGCGTACTGCTCGTGCCAGCTGCCGAGCTTGCGCACGTGGATATGCGTGCGGCGCATATCCGGCCCCTCGCGAAAGTAGCGTTTGGTTCGCTCCGGGTTGTCCTGGCGCCAGACGTAGCCCAGTGCCTCGAGCGGCCTCAAGTAAGTGTCCATAGGCTCCAACGCCCCCACCGAAATCTGCACGTCGATAATGGGTTTGGCGCCGAGCCCCGGCACCGAGGTCGAGCCGATATGGTCGATGCGGCAGGCATGGCTGCCGAGGGCTGCGCGGAGGCTCGAGCCTATGCTTTCAAACTCTTGCTGCCACGCCGGGTCGTACGGGTGGATGACGACGTCTTCGCTCACCCTTGCCCTCGATGAAACCGCTTGGGTTCCGGGGGCCGCTCGGGCAGGATGAGGTGATTTTCGAGAAAGAGAGTCTCGAGGGCGTCGTAATCCTCTAAAACAAGCGCGTAGATCGCGGTGTAGTAGGGAAAGCCAGCGACAAGTTCGGTTGCGCGTTCGATCCCCAAAAGTTCGCGCAGGGCCTGATACTCGAGGAAGTTAACTTCGACGTGAATATAGTTGCTCCGCTCGCTGCCGCAGCCCGCCGGACGTTTGGTCGGCAGCTCCGGGTAGCGTGCGCGAATCACGGTCTCGAGGCGTCCGGGAGTGCGCTTTGGGTCGTCAAGCAGGCTAAACCAGTGCATCTGCTCGTGGATGTAAGCGTGCAGCAACTGTTCGGGTTTATGAAGGTAACGGGTGCTGCGCGTAACAGGACTGAGTGTCAGAACCGGGTGACTGTGCGGCAAGACGCCATCCTCGATATAAACCGTGTCGGCATACTGCCATTTGCTCAGGTCGTACTGGGAGAACAGCTCTAGGAGTTGATCCCGAAGCGCCCTTTCGGTATCACTCTCGTTCACTAGGTGAATCTCAGGTAAAGGCGAGGGGTACAGGGCAGGCACCCCCCGACTTTACCTGAGGTCGTTACAAAACCACTGTGTGCCCGGAAGGAAACCGTGACGTTCGTTGGCTGGAACGTCACGGTTTCCCTATTGGGGATCTGAAGCAGGAACTTCTAGCGAATCCTGGGGCCCCTGGTTACTTCACCGCTGCGTGGCTGCTTCGCGGTTCGCCCGTTTCCGGTGTCTGGCTCTGAGGTAATCCCAGCTTGAATTTCGGCGACTGGCTCAAAAAGCGGGCCGGGTTGTGCAGGATGACTTTTTCGATGAGCGCCTCGTCGTGCCCACGGCGGCGCATCTCCAGAACGAAGTTCGGCACGGCTACCGGGTCCGACGGACCCCAGTCGCAGGCCGAAGCGACGATGATGCGTTCCGACCCGTGCTGCTCGAGCATATCGATGGCGCGGTTGGGCGAGGCCTTGGTCTTGGGATAGAGCGTCATCCCAGTCCAGAAGCCGTTGTCCAGAATCATCCCGACGGTGTGCTCTTCGGCGTGGTCCACCATCACCCGTTCGGGTTTGATGCGGGCGTCGGCGGCGAGCGTCTCGACGATCCACTTGGTGCCCTTGTATTTGTCCTCCAGATGCGGCGTGTGGATGTGGATCATCTGGTCATGCTCGAGGGCGAGTTCGACGTGGTCTTTAAACGTCGCGAGTTCGTTGCGGGTCACGCGGTTGAGGCCGATCTCGCCGATGCCTAAAACCGTGTCGCGGCTCAGGAATTCGGGGATGATGGCGAGGACTTCCTTGGCAAGTGCGCGGTCTTCGCCCTCTTTGGGGTTCAGGCAGAGCCAGCAGTAGTGCTGAATGCCGTACTCGG
>JBMDWS010000298.1:0-10844 GCA_048594695.1 Truepera sp.
GGGAGCATTTCCCTCTCGAGCTGAGTGGGTTCAGCGACGACGAATTGAAGCTGCTGATCCGCGCGGCCCAGATGACGACTCGTCAAGCGCAAATCTAACCGCTTAGTTGTCCCAGCTCGTCACCTTTGGCACTGCGCCTTGCATGACCGAGCAGGAGATTCTGGCAGCGCTCCTGGCACTCAACCTTGGGCGGTCCCAACTCGCAGCGGTCTAAGTCGAAGCGTCCCTACTCTGCTTTTTGTCGATCTGTATCTCCTGCTCCCGCTTGGGCGGCAGGGGCACAGCCCTCACCTCTCGCACCACTATCCAGCCCGTCTTGGGTTTGAGGTCAGCTCTTATTTCGAGTCCGCTACCAAGTTCGGGCAGGCTATCCATCAGCTCCATGCTCGCCACCAAGGGCAGTTTAAAGGATTTATGGAGGCTGCCCTGCTTAGGGTTGGGGTGGATTTGGAGCTGGATGATCGCCTCCTCCCGGTCGACCTTCACCAGTTCTCCGAGCGCATGCAGACCTTGCGCCCTCTTGACCTGCCCAGTGGGCAGGTAGGTCGCCAGCTGTGTGCCGCTCCCGAGCAGCCCTTCCTTACCCTATAGTGTGGCGTCAGTTCGGGTAAACGAATCCGAATAACCATAGAATCCATACGGCTAAGGTTTTTGCTGGCCTGTATAGCAATACAACCAGTACTAAGGCTGTACCTGCAACAACATATGCAAGACCATCGAAGAATCCGTAAGCCCTGATGAGGAAGACGGTAAGTAAGACCCCGAGGATAGCTGTAATGAAGTAGTTCAGGGTTGAAGCGATCATCCAGTTACCGGAGTCGCCCCGTTCGAACTTAGCATGGCAGCTATCACATTCATCCTTGATGTTGAACAGGTTCCTGGCTATGTTTCCTTGTCCACAGTTGGGACAGCGCAAAAGGAAGACGGTAGAAAAGAACCGCCTGAACGCTAGCCCGATATCTGTGATGGGTCTTTCCTTCTTGGCGCTTCCCCGGTTACTACTCATAATCTCAGGCTAAGCCCTTAAGGTTGCTGGTCACAGGGTCTTTAATACCGTATCAATTTTGCCTGGGTTCATTTTCTGGGGCGTAAGCGACACTATTCACCAACCTGCGGTGAGATTGCGCAGTACCCTGCCAGCTAGAACCCGGCTTCACATCATCTACAAGGGCGAGTCCCCGGTGTACTACCACCGCGGGAAGGGAACCCGGATTAAATCTGTAAACGCTAAAAACTGAGCAGGTCAGTCAGGCCTAGTAGTCTATTACAGCCTTATATAAGAGACTTTGAAGAAAACAGGGGCAGATGCATATGTGGGTTCCCCTCTTTTCTCCTTGAGCCTTTTAGCTAAAACGCACAACCACGGAAAACTCGTCATAAGCAGCTTTCATGCTTTTACACGGGTCTCCTTTGCGGTGAACACCGGGCAATGGCCGACTCTGCCCGCGTATACATCTCTATTATCCGCCAGGTCACTCTATGATTTATCACAGTTGACTTTAGGAAAAACCCTAGCTAAACTGCACTCATACAAAACATGTCAACGTTGACACACTTGTGCAGGGGTGGGTTTTGAAGCGTAACTCTACACTTAATGATGTCGCTTCTCGCGCTGGCGTCTCGACTGCTACGGTCGCTCGTGTGGTCCACGAACGCGGTTACGTGTCGGAGACTACTAAAGTACGCGTCATGTCGGCCATTAGGGCTGTAGACTACCGGAGCAATTCTCTCGCCCGGAGTTTGAAGCAGAGCCGAACCAGAGTCATTGGGCAAGTTTTGCAGTCGACGTTTCCTAACACCTTTTACGTCCAGGTAGCGCTGGGCGCCGAGCGCTTGGCGACCGAATTAGGCTACAGCCTTTTGACTTACAACGTTCAGGGAGATGCTAGTGCCGAAAGGAAGGCAGTTGAGGCTTTCCTTAGCTGGCGTGTCGACGCGATCTTATTTATTACGCCCATAGACGGTGCCAACGTCAATCTTTCTTTAAGTGCTGGTGTTCCCGCAGTCCAGGTGGAACGACCCGCACTGGAAGCGTGTGATCATGTTCTGGTCGACAACTATATGGGTGCGCGCGCCGCCATGGACCACCTTATTGGCTTTGGGCACAAACGCGTCGCGTTCATCGGTCAGGATCCGAATGCGCAGGTGAACTCGATCTCGGCTTACGTCGAGCGTGAGCGCCTGAGGGCCTACCAAGACGCGCTAACGTCCTCGGGCATACCGTCGGATGACCGGCTGATCTCGCTCGGGAACTATTACACGCTTCGTGACCGTAGTGCTAACGAGGACGGTTATCGAGCCACCCAACGGTTTCTGGAGATTGACGAGCCGCCCACTGCCATTTTTGCCAGCAGCGACATCCTGGCAGCAGGCGTCATCCAGTGCCTGTACGCTCGCGGCCTGAACGTGCCTAGGCAGGTGTCCGTCGTAGGCTTCGACGACACCTACGCTGCTTTCGTCACCCCTATGCTGACCACGGTACGGCTACCGATGGAAGATCTCGGTAAAGTCGCCATGCAGCTTGCTATCGGGCGAGTAGAGGGACAGCTCGTGCATGAAGAGGTGCAGACACAGCGCTTTCCAACACAACTCATCATCCGCGATTCGACTGGACCAGCTCCGTAAACTAACTTCCATTGCGCTCTGGTGAAACAAAATCCGTCATCTCGTTCCTTCATGTCAACGTTGACACATTCGATCTTTCATTATCAAAGGAGGCAGGCGTGGCCCAGGTAGTCGACTTTATTAGATCTCGCGAGGTGGCTATACGTGAGTACGACGAAAAGCCGTTAAAGAGTGGCGAGCTGAGACTTAGAACGCTCTATTCGGGTATCAGCGCAGGTACCGAGCTAACGGCGTACCGTGGTACCAACCCTTACTTGCACAAGCGTTGGGACGAAACTAGGCGGCTATTTGTGGAGAGCGACACACCGCAGTTCACTTACCCGGTCAGCGGGTGGGGATACGAGGAGGTCGGAGAAGTCGTCGAGGTCCACGAAAGTGTCGAGGGTATCCGCGTAGGCCAGCACGTGTGCGGCGCGTGGGGGCACCGCACGCATCACGTAGTCAGCGAAGCTTACGCCAGGCCGCGCATCTTGCCCTCCGGCCTGAACCCAGTACTCGGCATCTTCTCGCAGATCGGGGCCATCGCGCTAAACGGCGTCCATGACGGGCGCGTCCGCATCGGCGAGACCATCGCCGTTTTCGGGCTGGGGGTGCCAGGCCAGATCATCGCTCAGCTCGCGAAGCGCTCCGGTGCACGCGTAATCGGGATCGATCTCGTCCCCGAACGACTTGAGCTGGCAAAACGTCTTGGCTCGTTGGACGTCACGCTCGAGGCGAGCGTAGGATCGGTCGCTGATCGCATACGCGAACTCACCGACACCCGCGGGGCGGATGTCGCTTTCGAAGCGTCGGGCGCGTCGCCCGCCCTCAACGAAGCGATACGCTCGGTCGCGTATTCGTCGAAAGTCGTCGCTCTGGGGTTTTATCAAGGTGCGGCTACCCAGCTCACCCTCGGGGAAGAGTTTCACCACAACCGGATCAACGTCGTCTGCTCGCAAATTTCGGGTGTTGATCCCGAACTTTCCTACCGGTGGAACGAGCTTCGATTGGTCCAAACGACGATGGCGTTGCAAGCGCAGGGCGCCCTCGACTTGGAACCCCTTATCAGCCACCGCATGCCCTTTCGAGACTCGGCCCAAGCGTTCCATCTTCTCGACACTGATCCGAACAGCACGCTGCAGGTTGTTCTCGATTTTTCTGACATCTCTTAAAGGAGGAGACTCGTCCGCACTGTAGGCAACCCGTACTCGCACCGCTAAGAAAGGAATCTCATGCCCCCGCTTTACAGGTTGAGCAGCTTCATCACCCTGCTTTGTCTCACCGCCGTGTCCGCGCAAGCGCCGCTGATCCTCGCGTATCCTGGAGAAAACTCTGAAATCGAGTACGTGGCGACTCTCAACGAGATGTTCTCCGCAGAGCACCCTGATATCGTAATTCAGGAACAGCCCGTTCCCCCGGAGGGCTACGACCTCCAGGTGCTGGCGCAGATCGCAGCGGGCACGCCTCCCGACGTGTTTGGTTCGGGTGACGTTTTTGTCGGACGCTTTATCGAAGACGGCGTCGCCCACGACCTCACCCCATTTTTCGAGTCGGATTCCGAGCTTAAAGAGAGCGACTTTCAAGCTTCGGTGATCGACTACTTCCGTGGCCCCGACGGGCACGTGTACATGATGCCTGCTCCCGTCGATGTGCAGCGCTTGTACTACAACAAAGACATGTTCGACGCGGCTGGCGTTGAGTATCCGACAGCCGACTGGACCTGGGAAGATTTTGAGAGCGCTGCCCAAGCGTTGACAGCGGGCGAAGGGCCCAACAAGACGTACGGCGTTTTTGCCGACAGCTGGTGGGCAGTGTGGCTGCCCTACGTCTGGCAGAGTGGGGGCGACCTGATTAGTGAAGACGGAACGACCTGCACCCTCGGGGATCCAAAGGCTGTTGAGGCGCTCGAATGGTGGTCCGGACTCAACCAGAAGGGATACTCGCCGAGCCCGGAACAGATGACGGGCCTGGGCATGACCGGATGGGACCTTTTCGTAACCGGGCGCGTGGCGATGTACCAGAGTGGGGGCTGGGATATTCCCGCCTTCGAGCAGGAGGCGGCTTTCAACTGGAGCATGGCCCCATTACCTACCCGGGCGGACGGGGAACCCGCGACCTTCCTCCACCTTGCTGATTACGTGATGTCGTCGAACACGGAGAACGCCGAGGCGGCCTGGGAGTACCTCAAGTTCATGGCTTCGCCCGAGGTCTACACGCTTGGCGCAGTGACCTACGGCAAAGGCATACCACCCCGCCCCGACGTCATCGAAGCCATCTTACAAGCCCCCCCCGAGGACATCTCGCCGATGAACCTGCTCAACCTCAAGCTGAGCCTCGACGTGCTCGACTATGGGCGGCTCCCGACGATGATCAGGAACTGGGACGCATTTATAGGCGACGGGGTCGATATCGGGCTTGAAGGGCTTTGGAATGGCCAAGTCTCCGCCCAGGAGGCGGCCGACGCTGCCTGCGCTGTCACGCCCGAACCGATGGGATGGTAGCAATAGCACAAGGTGAAGGGGTCAATGCACGCGTGCGTGCATTGACCCCTGGAGAGTGCAGACGCATATGAAGTGGGCGCGCAGAGACTGGCCTTACGCTATTTTATTTCTGGCACCGAGTTTAATCGGCATGATCCTCTTTACCCTCATCCCTATCCTTGCTTCCTTCGGCTTGGCTTTCACGGACTGGAACCTACTGCGTCCACCTAGCTTTGTAGGTCTCGAGAACTTTAAAGCGATGTTTAGCGATAAGGTGATGTGGATCTCACTCAGAAACACCTTCTATTACGCTCTTCTCATTGTCCCGTCGACTATCGTCGCGTCGCTCGCGCTTGCGCTTGTTTTGAGGCGTAACTTTCCGGGAATCGCCTATTTCAGACTTGCGTTCATGATCCCCGGGGTCTCGTCGCTTGTGGCTATCGCGATGGTCTGGAGGTGGCTCTACAACGACCAGTTCGGCCTCATCAACGCGGGTCTCCAGGCCATTGGTCTGCCCGGCGTAGGGTGGTTGACCGACCCCCATGTGGTAATTCCCGCGCTCGTTCTGATGAGCCTCTGGACCGGCGTCGGCTTCGACGCTATCATCTACCTGGCCGGTCTCAAGAACATCCCTGAGCATCTTTACGAGGCGGCTCGCTTGGACGGTGCCAGCGCCTGGCAGTCATTTCGCTATATTACCCTTCCGCTCCTGACGCCTATTCACTTTTTCTTTCTGATCACAGGCGTCATCGGCGCGTTCCAGGTGTTCGACGTGATCTACATCATGACGAAGGGAGGGCCAGGGTTCTCTAGCAACGTCTACGCGTTTCACCTGTTTAACCAGGCTTTCAGGCGCTTCGAGGTCGGTTACGCCTCGGCGATGGCGTGGTTTTTGTTTGCGATCGTTCTGCTCCTCACCCTCTTCCAGTGGCGGACGGTGGGCCGAAAGGTGGAGTACTAAGGTGATAGGCAAACCAGACTTTCGCCCGGAACGCAAGCCCGTCGAGTCAGGGCGGACGAAAGTGTGGACTCGAGCAGGACAACTCCTCACGATCCTTGTCCTGACACTCCTGGCGCTCACAGCTATCATCCCCTTTCTGTGGATGTTTTCAACGGCGCTCAAGACTCGAGCGGACGTCTTCGCCTACCCGCCCGTGTGGCTCCCCGAGGTCCTGCACTGGGAAAACTTCAGCGAGGTGTTCCAAGCTTTTCCGTTCGCGCGGTACGCGCTCAACAGCACGTTCGTCGCGGTCACCGTCACCTTCTTTCAGACCCTGACGTCGGCCATGGCAGCGTATGCTTTCGCCAGGCTCACGTTCCCCGGCAGGAACAAGCTTTTTCTCCTCTACCTTGGCACCATGATGGTGCCTGGGCTGGTAACCCTCATCCCCTCTTACATCCTGATGACTGACCGTTTTTTCGGGCTGATCGACACCTACTGGGCGCTCATCTTGCCCGCTTCGCTCGGTGGGGCTTTCAACACTTTCTTGCTCCGACAGTTCATGCTCGGGCTGGCGCCCGAACTCGAGGACGCCGCGCGCATCGACGGCGCGTCCCCCCTGGGTATCTTTTTTCGGATCGTCCTGCCTCTCTCACGTCCGGCGCTGGCAGTGGTTGCGGTGTTCACCTTCATGGGCACCTGGAACGACTTCATCTGGCCACTGCTGATGATCCATACACCCGACAAGCAGACGCTGACGCTCGGCCTGGCGTCGATGCAGGGGCGGTGGGCGACGCGCTGGCCGGAACTGATGGCGGGCACGCTCATGTCCGTCACGCCCGTCATTTTGCTCCTGATCTTCTTCCAACGTTACTTTGAAGAGGGCATCACCTTTAACGGAACGCCGAAATGAGGTCACCACTCCTGGGGTTAGTTTTAGCCCTCATAGCATGGTGCGGCGCGCAGACCTACACCAATCCTATCTATCCCTACGACTTCCCGGACCCGTTTGTTCTAAACGATGGCGGAACCTACTACGCGTTCTCGACAAACGTGGGGTCGGCGCACATCCCGACGCTGCGCTCGAGCACCCTGGCCTCTTGGACCTGGCTGGGGGACGCGCTTCCAGAGCTCCCGGCCTGGAGCGAAGAGGTAGGTGATCTCGTCTGGGCACCGGGCGTCCTGGCGCGCGACGACGGTTACCTCCTCTACTACACGACCCGGCACCGGGCTTCGGGCCGTCAGTGTATTTCGCGTGCAACCGCGCGGCGGCCTGAGGGTCCTTACATAGACGACTCGGCTAAGCCTTTCGTCTGTCAGGTGCAGCTGGGCGGTTCCATCGATCCCTACCCGTTTGTCGATACCGATGGGCAGGCCTACCTCTACTGGAAAAACGACGGCAACTGCTGCGACCTGCCTGTCGGCCTCTGGGTGCAGCGGCTCAGCCTCGACGGGCGGAAACTCGAGGGCCGCCCCCAGGAACTCATCAGGCGCGACCAGCTCTGGGAGCTTCCGCTAATCGAGAACCCGGCCATGTGGGCGCAAGAGGGCCGCTACTATCTGCTTTATTCCGCCAACTGGTGGGAGAGTCACGCCTACGCCGTAGGTTACGCGGTGTGCGAGAGCGCAAAAGGCCCATGTAAAAAGCCGCTCGAGCGCACCATTTTCAAAGCGGCAGGGTCCGTCATGGGGCCGGGCGGCGAGGCATTTTTCGTCGACGCTCAGAACCAGCTGTGGCTCAGCTATCACGCCTGGACTGCGCCCTACACTACCTACCCGAAAGGCTCGAGAACCTTGAGAATCGACCGCATCCGTTTTGAAGAAGGCAGACCGGAGATTAATGAGCCTACCGAAACCCCGCAACGTCTGAGGCGTGAGCCGTGAAGGTAGCGCTTGTCGGCACAGGGGGTATTGCTCAGGCCCACCTGCGAGCGCTCGCTGCCGAGCCGGACGTCGAGATCGTCGGTCACGTGTCCAGAATCCGGGAGCGCGCCGAGGCGGCGGCGCAGCGGTGGGGCGGGGAGGCGTACACGTCTCTGACCGACCTCCTGTCTGCCATGCAGGTGGAAGCCGTCTGGATCACCACGCCTCCTCACGTTCACGGCGACCTCGAGCTTGAACTTATCGACCACGGCGTTCCTTTTCTGGTCGAAAAGCCGCTCTCAGCTGACCGGGAGACACCCGAAAAGATCGCTGCGGCGCTGCGCGACAGAGGCCTTCTGGCTGCGGTTGGGTACAATTTTCGCGCGATGGATACGCTGGACGGGGTGCGCGAGAGCCTGGTCGCCAATCCACCTTCCCTGGTTATGGGAAACTGGCACGACACGACGCCTCCCCCGGCCTGGTGGCACCGGCAAAGCTCGGGCGGGGGTCAGATGGTCGAGCAGGCGACGCACCTCGTCGACCTTGCGCGTCACCTCTTAGGCGAAGCGTCCTGTACGGCAGCGTCAGCCGTACACCGTGCCCGGACGGCGTACCCGGACCTGGACGTCGATACGTCGAGCGCGGCCCTCCTCAAGTTTGTCTCGGGGGCGCAAGGGGTGTTCTCGGCCACGTGTCTGCTGCACGGTCCCACCGACGTTTCGCTCAAGTTCGTCTGCGACGGCCTGCTCATCACACTCACCCGCGAGGGCGCAGTTTACGAGTCGACCGAAGGACGCCGCGAGGTCAAACTCACCAACGACTCGATCAGGTCCGAGAACCAGGCGTTTCTGGCGGCAGTCCGAAGTGGCGACCGCTCGAGCGTCTTCTCCGATTACGCCGACGCGCTGCTCACCCACCGCCTCTGCTTCGACATCCTCGAGGCGAGCCGAAACCCGACGGCTGTTGCCGGGGCGGCTAGAGACAAACCATGACCAAAGTCACACTGATCGGCGCGGGGAGCACCATCTTTGCCAAAAACCTGATCGGTGACATCCTTTCTTACCCGGAACTCTCCGACGTCACTCTCTGCCTTTTCGACATTGACGCCAAGCGGCTTGCATTATCTGAAAGGGTCGCGCACCGAATAGCAGCCAAGCTCGGCGCACACCC
Source organism: Truepera sp. (assembly GCA_048594695.1). Classification (GTDB taxonomy): domain Bacteria; phylum Deinococcota; class Deinococci; order Deinococcales; family Trueperaceae; genus Truepera. Next base: position 9,058 of record JBMDWS010000298.1, read on the forward strand.
CGAAATCGTCGCCACGACCGACCGCCTGCGCGCGCTCGAAAACGCCGACTACGCGATCAATATGATTCAGGTGGGTGGCTACCGCCCAGCGACAGTCATCGATTTCGAGATTCCCAAACGCTACAGTTTACAGCAAACCATTGGCGACACGTTGGGCATCGGCGGCATCATGCGAGCCCTCAGGACGCTGCCTGTCATGCTCGAGATGACGCGCGAAATGGAAGCCGTCTGCCCGGACGTTTTGCACCTCAACTACGCTAACCCCATGGCGATCAACTGCCTAGCGCTGGCCCGCGCTTCTGCCATCAAGACGGTGGGTCTCTGCCACAGCGTCCAGAGCACTGCCCGCGAGCTCGCCCGCGACGTCGGTGTGCCTCCCGACGAGGTGGCGTACCTCTGTGCGGGCATCAACCACATGGCGTTCTATCTCGAGCTCACTCACGACGGGCAGGATCTCTATCCGAAGATCCGCGAGGTGGCCGCGTCGGACCGGGTGCCGGACTGGAACCGGGTACGCTATGACGTGTTCAGGCGCTTCGGCTACTTCGTCACCGAGTCGAGCGAGCATTTTAGCGAGTACGTTCCCTGGTACATCAAACAGGGCCGTCCCGACCTACTGGACACGTTCAACATCCCCATCGACGAGTACCTTGGGCGCTGCGAGGTGCAAGAGGCAGCCTGGCACGTTCTCGAAGCCGAACTCCATGAACCGCAGTCCCAGTCGCCCGAGACTCTTCGCGCCATGCTCGAGAGCAAAAACATCGCTGTTACCTCAGGCGTCATCGACCACAGCGTCCGCGAGTTCGCCAACCTCGATGTGGTCCAGCGGAGTCTCGAGTACGGCGCGGCCATCATTCATAGCCTGGAGACGGGTCAGCCTCGCGTCATCTACGGCAACGTCCTGAATGACCACTTGATCGACAATCTGCCGGAGCAGTGCTGCGTCGAAGTGCCTTGTCTGGTGGACAAGAATGGTGTCCAGCCCTTGAAAGTTGGTCGGTTGCCCCTCCAGCTGTCTGCGTTGATTCAGACCAATGTCAATGTCCAGATGCTTACGGCAGAAGCGGCGCTTACAAGACGTCGCGAGCATGTTTATCACGCCGCGCTCCTCGATCCGCATACGGCCGCCGAGCTAGATCCGGAGGAGATCACCATGCTCGTTGACGAACTCATTGCCTCGCACAATCTGAAGGAATTGTTATTTTAAGTTAATGAACTTAGTGCAGCAGGAGAGAAGAGACAGCATTATTCGGGGCAACTAGAATGGCAAGTTGCGAACCGGATAGACGAATACAATAGTGTCTACATCACCTGACCTTTCGCTTTTGAGCGCTGTTGCTGCGAAACGCAGGTTGCAAATCGTCACCGAAGCGATGTACTTGCCCTATCTCTATATGCTGGCTTCAACCCATACCTGAACGTAGAGGTGCGCTCTTGCACTAAAGGAAATCATGGCCCAGGTCGCTCGTTCCGTCAACCGTCACGACAGGTCAATCGAGCGTTGGGCAACGAGCCGCCCGGCTTCATTCTCTCGCCCCCACTCGTCCCTGAATTCGCCACTTTGTCCTAAGCGACCAGCTATACAATTTTAATTTAAGTTCTAAGAACAGAACAGCGAATCGCTTATTTGCGTCGCGGCAGGTGCAATGCAGCCAGTGGGGCCTAATAAGAGTATTCCAAAAACTGCTAGTGAGCGGGATAGGGTGGAGCTTCGCTTCAATTTAAGTAACCCTGTTCAAAACTTTTGCTCGCCAAGCTGGCAAACACTTCAGGTTTGGAAGCAACAT
>JBMDWS010000299.1:0-11021 GCA_048594695.1 Truepera sp.
GCTGAAATCGCCGCGATGCAAAAAGAGGGGCTGATTCGGCACGTGGGTCTAAGCGAAGTGAGTGTCGAGGAGATCGAGGCGGCGCAGAAGCACTTCGAGGTGGCGACGGTGCAAAACCTCTATAACCTGGTCACGCGCCAGAGCGAAGCGGTGCTCGAGTACTGCGAAGCGAACACCATCGGGTTTATCCCCTGGTTCCCGCTGGCCTCGGGTAGTCTGGCCCGCGAAGGCAGCGTGCTCGACGAGGTCGCCAAAAAACTTGGCGCGTCGCCCTCGCAGGTAGCGCTGGCGTGGGTTCTCAAGCGCTCCCCGGTCATGCTGCCGATTCCCGGAACGAGCAAGGTCAAACATCTTGAAGAGAACGTCGCGGCAGCGAGCCTCGAGCTGAGCGACGAGGATTTCAAGGCGCTCGATGAGGTCGGACAACGGGAGTCGGAGCGCGAGCAAGCCTAAAGCCTGAATCTTTACCCGACAAAGCCTCCGCACATTAGCGTACCTGCGGAGGCTTTGTCGGGTAGGGAGGCTAGAGGGCGCTACACTGACCCTCTTTATCCCCGCTCACGCTGTTGTCGCCACCCTCTGGTGCGGGGGTATTGCCTTCGCACTGGAGATTGCCGGAAACTACATTGTAGGTCAGGGCGCTCGCTCCGGTATTCCCGTTGACCTGAAGGTCGCCGTCTACTGTGGTGCTATCGACGCTGATGACGCCGGCATTGGCCTCGAGCTGAATGTTGCCGTCGACAACGCTGGTGCCAATGGTGATTGCCTGACTTGCTCCTTTACTCTGCACGTCGCCGCCGATCCGAGCGTTATCGAGGACGAGGGCGGCGGCGCCTTCTGCCTGGACGTTACCCGCGACAGACGTGTTCGTGAGGGTCAGTCTGGATCCGTTGGTCAATGTGACGTTGCCTGCCACTGTGGTGTTAGAGACGGTGCAGCTCTGGCCTGCTGCGACCTCGAGGTTGCTCGAAACAGGGGTTCCGTCGTAGACACACGTTGTCGAGGGGTTGCTCGGGTCGGGAGTCGTCGGACTGGCGGGGCTCGAGCTACATGCCCCTAAACAAGCCATAATCGAGAGTGCGGCAATCGCGTTTTTGAGCATGGAGTCCTCCTTGGGTTGAAACCTTAAGTCAACCTAGCAGGTACTCGCGTGAGCTTTCTGTGCGCCCGCAATCTCCCATATGTATTCCATTACACAAAATAGTGTGCTACGTAAAATGTTATGATCAATCCACGAAAGCTTACCCATACGTGGGGCAGCTCGAGCACCCTCTAGGAGTTTTCATGCCCAAGATCGGTATCATCATCTCTTCGACCCGCGACACCCGCTTCGGGGATAAACCTGCGCAGTGGATCTATAATGCCGCCTCAGCCCGCGACGACCTCGAGGTCGAACTCATCGACCTGCGCGACTACGACCTGCCTTTTTTCAACGAAGTCGCCTCGAACCTGTGGGCGCCGACGCAAAACGAAGCGGGCGTACGCTGGCAGAAAAAAATCGCCGAGTTCGACGGCTACATCTTCGTCGTAGCGGAGTACAACCGCAGCATCACCGCTGCCCTCAAGAACGCTCTCGACTTCGCTTACAACGAATGGAACAAAAAGCCCGCTGCCTATCTCGGTTACGGCTCTGTCGGCGCGGCCCGCGCTATCGAGCAGCTGCGCCTCATCAACGTCGAGCTGCAGATGGCTCCGCTGCGTAGCGGTGTTCATATTCAGGGTGCTGACTTTTTCGCGGTCTGGCAGGGCGAACAGCCCGTCGAGTCGCTCACACACCTCGAGCCCGGCATTCAGACCCTGCTTGACGAGCTGACCTGGTGGACGAACGCGCTCAAGACCGCCCGTGACGCGACACCTGCCGAGGAAGTCGCTGCCTAAGCCTTTCTCGTTTGACAAGCTGCACCTCGAGCCCGGAAACGGGCTCTTTTTCGTGCTAGGGTTTATAAATGCTTGGTTGGATGCTCTCAGCGCCGCCCTACACGCCCGATGAGGCGAGTCAGGCGGCGTTCGCCGCAGCGCTGGCGCTCAGGGACGCGGGGGCGCTTCCGGAAGGGGTGCCACGCTGGACTTTTCTCGAGTGGCTCGCCCGTGAGGGCTACATGCTCCACGGCTCGAGCCGCAGCGACCTCACTACCTTCGAACCGCGCACGCCCAACGACCGCAGCCCCGACGACTTCAGCAAGCAGACCGCTGTGTTCGCCGCCTCGGATGGTATCTGGGCGCTGATGTACGCGCTGAGCGACCGCGAGCGGGTCATGGGCATGCTCAACATGGCGCTGCAGCTTCGGGAAGCTGGCAGTTGGTCGGGGATGCGCTACTATCTTTCGCTTGCACCCCGCGACCCGGCGGTTACGGAGGGTCGCGCCTTGCTCCGATCGGGCAGTGTGTACGTGTTGCCCCGCGACGGTTTCGAGCAGATGCCGAGTTATCCCTGGCCCGGGCTGGGTACTGTTCTGGAACCGCACTGGGTCAATCCTGGGCCGGTGTCCTCCCTGCTGCGTGTGCCCGTCGCGCCGGAAGACTTTCCTCTGCCTGTAGGGGTTCACGACGCGAAAATTGTCAACGAGCGTGCTGCAGATGATCCCTGGGGGTTCCCCTGGCTAGAACCCTGAGCGTAATCAAAAAGGAACGCCGAGCCATCTGAGCAGCTCGGCGCTTTGTCCTTGGAGTCTTTAGAAGCCGTAAACTTCGTGACGCTTCTCTGAAAGTTTCGTGTGGTAGCCCGTTTCCTCGAGGTAGCGCTCGAAAGTCTGGAAGTCGATCTGCTGCTTGTTGTCCGAGAGGGCCACGTTCGGGTCCGGATGCACCTCGACCATGATGCCGTCCGCACCGATAGCGAGACCCGCTTTGGTCAGCGGCACCAACAGGTCACGACGGCCCCCGGAGTGTGTCACATCGACCAGGACCGGCAGGTGCGTCTCGAGCTTGGCGAGGGCCACCGCCGACACGTCGAGGGTGTTGCGGGTGTACTTTTCATAGGTGCGGATACCGCGTTCGCACAGGATCACGTTGGGGTTGCCCTCGTAGAGCAGATACTCGGCGGCCATGACCCATTCCTCGATGGTCGCGGAAAGGCCGCGCTTGAGAAGGACCGGCTTGCCCGAACGCCCGACGGCCTTGAGCAGCGTAAAGTTCTGCATGTTGCGCGCACCGATCTGCAGCATGTCGGCGTATTCGACAAACGCGTCCAGGTCGCGGGGGTCAATGATTTCAGAAATGAACTTGAGGTCGTAGCGGTCGCAGACCTCACGCCCGAGTTTGAGCCCCTCGACGCCCAACCCCTGAAACGAGTAGGGGTCGGTGCGGGGCTTGAACGCGCCGCCGCGCAGCAGCTTGACGCCGCGCTCCGAAACGAACTTGGCGACAGCGTCCATCTGCTCCGCCGATTCGATAGAGCAGGGGCCAGCGACCAGCACCGGCGAGTGGTTCGAGCCGATGGCCACGTCGCCCAAATAGACGACGGTGTCCTCGCGGTGGGTCTGGCGCGAGGTCAGATACTTGACCTTGTCCGAGGCTTCCTCGAGCTGCATGCTGGCCTGAAAGATGGATTTGAAGAGGCTCTTGACAGTGGTGTCCGCAAAAGGCCCCTTGTTCGCCGCAACGAGCGCGTCCAACATCTCATTTTCGCGCACCGGGTCGTAGTGCGAGGTGCCCATCTGGGTCTGCAACTCACCGATCTCCTCGGCAAGCTTGGCCCGCTGGGAAAGCAGCTCGAGCAGTTTGAGGTTTAGCTCGTCAATCTGTGCCCGTAAGTCCTGAATCGTCTCTTGCAAGGTCGTCCCTCCGCTGCGAAATACGCACCACGATGATGCTGACTTCGTAGAGTATAACCAGCGGTACTGCCACGAGCGCGAAGTTGACGGGATCGGCGGTCGGGGTAATCACGGCGGCCAAAACGCAGTTGACGACAATTGCGTAGCGGCGCACGCTGCGCAACATGTCGACGCGTACGAGTCCTAGCCGCGCCAGCAGGAAGCTGACGATGGGCATTTCGAAGATAATACCGAAGACCGACATATAGAGGAGCACTTTTGAAATGTAGTCGCCGATCCGCGGCAGCACCTCGACCTGATTGCCGAGAAAGCCGATGATGATAGGCAGCGCCAGCGGCAAGATAACGTAATAGGCAAACGCGATGCCTAGCGTAAAGGCCAGAACCGTCAAGAGAACAAAAGGCACCGCCCAACGCCGCTCTTCCGGGTAGAGGCCGGGCGCGATAAAGCCCCAGATCTGTCCGATGACGACGGGCGAAGCCAGAACTAGCCCGAAAAAGGCCGTGATCTGCATGGAAACGTTGAAGGGCTCGAGCACCCCCATGGCGACAAGCTTGATGCCAGGAGGAAGGGGCGCTTGCATCCAGGCCAGCAGCGCGTCACGAAAGTAAAACGCGGCGACCGCGCCGACAAGCCAAGTTCCCAGCGCGATAAACAGGCGTGTCCGCAGCTCGGCAAAGTGATCAATGAGCGTCAAGGCGTGATTCTTTCTGCCCCTGCGGGCTGCCGTCTAGGCTAGGACTTGACTTCTTCTTTGGGCGCCGTCACGGTCGGCGCGGCTTCGGGGCTCTTGACTTCTGCGGCTGAAATCGTTTGGGTAGATGGGCTGACAGGCGACTCGACGACGGTAGCTTTTTTGGGCTCGTCGTCGCGGTCGATGTCGTCTTTCATATCGCGGATGCCCTTGCGGAACTCGCGGACCGACTGACCAATACCTTTAGCCATTTCCGGGAGCCGACGCGGGCCAAAAATGAGCAGTACCACGACTAAGATGAGCAGTAGCTCGGGAATACCAAGCGGACCGATTTTCATGACAACCTCCTGCCAGCCATGCTAGCACCGTTTGTATGCGGATTGCGTTACGAAACGATATAAAAACGATGTGAAGTGGCCTAAGCCACTTCACATTCAACAGACGATCTAGAGTGCGAGAAGAGTTGCGAAGTCTGCCTCGAGTTCGGTGGGAACCGAAATGCCTTCCGGGTAAAAGCCACCGGGCGTCGCAGCCGAGCCCAGGTAGACGATATTAGCGACCTCGGCAGGCGTGCGTGCAAAGGCCACGCCGCTTTCGTCAGCAGCAACGATATTAGCTGCGCCGTCGACCACGATGCCCTGATCTTTACCGCCGCCCACGCTACCGCGCAGGTTGGAAATGGCCTGTACGACCTCAGTGACTGTGACACCAAAGGGGGTTTCCGTATCACGCTGCTGATAAAGGAGCGTGCGGATTTCGCCCGCGTGATACGCCTCGACCGCCAAGATGCCAGCGGCTTTGAGGAGCACGGTGGTCTTGTCGGTGATGTAGGGCGCTGCGCCCGCGTAGGCGGTCACACCGACATCTTCAAAGATGAACGCGCCGTGGAGGAAAAACAGGCTATTGGCAAAAGGGTTGAAGCCTGCTGCGTCGGCCGGATCGACCTTCAAGGCTGCAGCCGCAGCGTTGACGAACGCTTGACCCAAGTCGATACGGGGACGCGCTGCGACCGGATTGCTGCCCAAGGCTGCCACAATGAACTTGACGTGGTTGAGCTCATCGGTGGCAATTTCTTTGGCATAAGCTTCGACGGCGTCGTCATCAAAAGGCATTGCCGTCGTACCATCAAATCCCTCAGGCAGATCGATAGGTGCGTCGCCGCCGATGGCTTTGATCTCGTCGATGCGGCCCACGGCTGCAAGGTAGAAAGCGGCCTCGAGATACTCCAGGTTCAGCGCAAAATTGAGAATGGCCGGGTCCAAGTTGGTGCTCGGCTCGGTCGGTTCGGTGGGTGCGGCGGCTCCAGCACCGCAGGCGGTGATGACAGCGCCCGCGCCCATCATCCCGAGGTTGCCGAGTAGACGGCGGCGGTCGATCTTGCTCTTAAAAATCTTCTGGTAATCCATTTTTGTCCTCTCTTCCCGTTTCCGACCTGGAAGCAAGGCCTATTTCGGGGGTTTTGCAGGTTACCTGTAAGCTTCCGCTTACTTATACACATAGAGCTGTACGTTTGGATTTCGTGAAACAGCTTGTGACGCATTGGGCTATACTCTTGGTCAGAAACAAATTGGAGGAAGATATGAAACGTCGCGATTTTTTGAGACGTGTGGCGCAAGGGACTGCTGGCGCTGCAACGGCAGGGATCTTGAGTGCTCCGGTGCTTGCCCAAGACGACCTTCCGGAACTCGACTGGCAGATGCCGACGAGCTGGCCGCTCAGCCTCGACACACTTTATGGAGGTGCGCAGCTTTTCGCCGAGCGTGTCGGGGCACTCACCGGTGGGCGCTTTCGCATCACGGCTCGAGCCGCCGATGAACTGGTGCCCGGCACGCAGGTTCTCGACGCCGTGTCCGAAGGTGCCGTGCCTATCGGGCACTCGGCGTCTTACTATTACGTCGGCAAAAGCCCGGTGATGGCGTTTGGTTCGGCGTTGCCCTTTGGCCTTACCGCGCAGCAGCAAAATGCCTGGCTCTATGAAGGGGGCGGGCTCGAGCTGCTCCAGACCTTCTACGCCGATAATTTCAACCTCATCCAGTTCCCGGCGGGCAACACCGGGACACAGATGGGGGGCTGGTTTCGCAACGAGATCAACACGCTCCAGGATCTTCAGGGCCTCAGGATGCGAATCGCCGGGCTCGGGGGCCAGGTGATGGCCGAACTCGGCGTGACCGTGCAGGTTCTCGCGGGCGGCGAAATCTTCCAGGCACTGCAAACCGGGACAGTCGACGCAGCCGAGTGGGTCGGCCCCTACGACGACGAAAAGCTCGGGCTCAATCAGGTCGCGCAGTTTTACTACTATCCAGGTTTCTGGGAGGTCAGTACCGCTTTCGAGGTCGAGATCAACCTCGACGAGTGGAACGCACTACCCGCGCTCTACCAGGAAGCCGTCCGCACGGCAGCGTTCGAGGCCAACGCCGTCGTTCTGGCGCGCTACGAAGCCCGTAACAATCAGGCCCTGCAAAGCCTTATCGGTAAGGGCGTCCAGGTCCGGCGTTACAGCGACGAGATCATGATCGCTGCCGAAGAGGCGGCTCTCGCCCTCTACGATCAGTTCTCAGCAGACGACCCGGCCTTCGCCGAAGTCTATGCGTCCTGGACCGACTTCAGAACGAGTGTCTACGCCTGGAATCACCTCAATCAGTACAGCGCGGAGACGTTTCTCTACCGGAATATGAACGCGGAAACCGAGGGCTAGGACGTGCCTCAAGGCCCGCTGCACATGCGGGCCTTAGAGGTTCTACGGTGATGAATCCCTGTTTCACACCAGTGGTGATGGCAAGACGAGATCAATGAGGACGCCTGCTATAACTCGAGGTGGTCTCGACGTAGTGGGAATCTCCGAACTTTGGGGACAAGAAATGAAGGCGGCGACCCTTGTCAAGCCGGAAAGCGGCTGACCGTTCCTGAACCGCAGGATACTCAAAAAGCCCCGATACCCATGACGTGCTGGCTATTTGCCTTTACGGTCAATCATGTGCGGTCTCAGGGACTCATGAATCCCGCTGCCGAGCGTGTCGTCAGGTACGTCACGGTCTGCGGGAAGATCATGACAATAGCCAAGACCAGGATCGCCACCACCATGAAAGGAATCACGCCGCGAAAGATGTCGCCGATCTTGACCTCGGGTGGCGATACCGACGAGAGGAAAAAGAGCGTAAAGCCGACCGGCGGCGAGATAAAGGCAGTGTAGAGGTTGAGCGCCATGAGAATCCCGAACCAGGTGAGGTCGATTCCCAGGACCTGCGCTGCCGGGACGAGGATGGGCAGGGTGATAAAGCAGATCTCGATGAACTCGAGGAAGATCCCCAGCAAAAAGATCGCCACCATGCTGACGACGATAAAGCCCCAGTAGCCACCGGGTAGGTTGCTGAGGATGTCTACCATCAGGCGGGTACCGCCCAGCCCGTCGAAAACGAGCGAGAACATCGTCGATCCGAACAAGATGAGAACGACCAGGCTCGTTATCCGAACTGTATCGAGGGCCGCGTCCTTGAGCAGTTTGAAACTGAATTTGCGGTAGAGCGCGGCGAGCAGGAGCGCCCCGAACGCGCCCACCGCGCCCGCTTCGCTTGGCGTGGCGACGCCGTAATAGATGCTGCCCAGAACCGCGAAGATGAGGCCCAGCGTCGGAACGAGCGAGCGGACGACCTTGAGAAAGAGCCGTCCACCGCGCAAGCCTGAGGGATCTTCGACTGCCGGGGCCAGGTTGGGCCGCAGCGCTGCTGCAACGAGGCAGTAAATGATAAATGCGACGACGAGAATAATACCCGGAAGGATCGCGCCGACAAACAGGTTCCCCAGGGGCACGCCGAGCTGATCGGCGAGGATGATGAGAACGGTCGCCGGGGGGATGATCTGTGCCAGCGTTCCCGACGAGGCGATGACGCCGGTGGCGAAGCGTTTGTCATAGCCGCTGCGGAGCATGACCGGTAGAGAGATCACACCCATGGTGATGACGCTCGCTGCGACGACGCCCGTCGTTGCACCGAGGAGAGCGCCAACGAGCACCACGCCGACCGCGAGACCGCCCCGCACCCGTCCAAAGAGCCGACCGACGGTGGTCAGCAGGTCCTCGGCGAGGCCCGACTTTTCCAGCACCGTCCCCATATAGACGAAGTATGGGATCGCCAGATACGAGAAGTTCGACATGGTTCCGAACCAGCGGTTTTGCAACAGGCGAAAAAGGCTGAAATCGAAGATGTCGAGGCTGAGGCCGATAGCGGCGAAAACCATGGCGGTTCCGGCAAAGGTCAGGCCAACCGGATAGCCGAGGGCTAGAAATACGAAAATACCCAGGAACATGAGGACGGCCAGCCACTCGAGCCCCATCAGCCGACCTCGAGCTGCTCGTACTGCTCCTCGTCGGCGCTCTTTACGCCGCGCAGCACGGCGATATGCTTGATGACTTCGGAGACGCCTTGTAGGATGAGCAGGGAAAAAGCCACGACAATCATGCTTTTGAGCGGCGCGCGCGGCAGGCCGCCCGCGTCCGGCGACATCTCCCACGTGCCCCAGGTGCCGTTGGGTCTAAGCCCCCAGGAGCGCAGCACGGGTTCGTAGGTCACATAGATGCCCAGAAGGCAAAAAGGTAGCAGAAACAAGAGCGTTCCCAGCAGGTTGACCCAGGCCCGCGTCTTGGGGCCGAAGTTCTGATAGAGAAAGTCCACCCGGACGTGCGTGTTGCGCTTCAGGATAAAGGCAAAGCCCAGAAAGAAGATGATCGAAAACAGGTACCACTGCGCCTCGAGCAGCGTGTTCGAGGCGAGGTTTTGTCGTATAAGGCGACCGATATAGCGCATGGCGACGTTGTAGATACCGACGCCCAGGAGCACCGTGACAAGCACCATACTGAGGCCGCCGACCCATTCCATAAACCTGTCGATAGCCCTCGAGAACCGGAGCGCTGTTTTCACGTGCCCCAGCCCCAAAATCTCCTCTGACTCACGTTACGCCTCCCCGAGACTTCGCCGCTCGCCCGTTTACTTGCCTTGGTTACCTATCGCTAGGCATCCTAACGGCTGGGTCGGGTAGCGTCAACGGCTCTTGGGCCTATGACGGGCCGGGCCTAAAACTCCTCCATCATTTCCGAGTAGCGCCTGCGGACCTGCGCGGCCCGTGCGCTCTGTCCGCGCCTTTCGTGCAGGTCTGCTAACGACTCCCAGGCGCTCTCGCTATAGGGCTCGTGCCGGGTGATGGCCGTGTAAAAGTCGGTGGCGGCCTCATAGTCGCCGCCACGTTCGGCCTTTTCGGCTCCGGCAACAAGCAACTCGAGGTGTGTGGTGTGCAGCTCGAGGCGCGTATCCTCGACCCAGCTCGAGTCGAGATTGGTCAAAAAGTCGCCGGTATAGAGGTGCGCGGCGCGGCTGTAGTCGGGCAGGGACCGACTCACCCGGGCGCGAGTGGCAGCGGCCCGGTAAGTCTCGACGTCGTAATCGACGCGGAAGGCGCTATGCAGGAAGTAGCGGCGGTTGGCCGCCTGGACGATCTCGCCGCCGACGGCTTTACGCAAGCGGTAGAGGGTTGTATGAAACGAACTCGAGGCTTTGGCCTCGGTCTTGCCCGGCCAGAGGGCTTCGGCGACCTCGAAGGTGCTCGAGCCGCTGCGGTTTTCGAGCAGATAGAGGAGCAGCTCGAGGGCCTTGAGCGAATCCCACTCGAGGCGCTTGCCGCTCTTTTCGACGATGGCTGTGCCGAAACCCGACACGCGCAGCTTGTCCGAGGCGGGCTCGCGGATTTCGGCGAAGCGTTCGATACGTGTGGCGACCGCGCTAATCAGCTCACTACGGTCGAAGGGCTTGGTGAGATAGTCGTCGGCTCCAAGGGCCATGCCCTGACGCATGTGCGTTCGCTCGTTTAGCGCTGTTAGGAACAAAAACGGTACGGCGCGCAGGTCACTAAGCTTGCGCACTTCCTGAAAAAAACCGAAGCCGTCGAGTCCCGGCATGGTCACGTCCGAGAGAATCAGGTCCGGGTGCAAGCCTCCCGCAAGCTCTTCTAAAGCGTCGCGCGCTCGCTCGAAAGCGATCACCGCGTAGCCCGAAGCCGTCAGGGTCAGCTCGAGCAGCTTGCGAATACTCATTTCATCGTCTACGACAACGATAACGCGTCCGTCACCGACAGGACTCATGGTGTCCCCGCAGGGAACACCTCTAGGGTGATGTTGGGCTCCACGTAGCCTCCTTAAACGCATCTTTAAGGGCTTTAGGATTGTCTGCCATAAGACCGTTCACATTAAGCCGCGTGAGGCGTTTCACTTCCTCAGCGTCGTTCACTGTCCAGACGTTGAGCGGTAAGCCGCGTTTTTGCGCCCAGCACGTGAGTTCTGCGTCGACTGTGCTCCAGTGAGGGTGCAGCGCGTCGCTGTGGAGCAGCCGGGCGAAGAGCTGGGCGCTCGGGTTGCTGCGGAGCCACGCCGGGCCTTCCGGGCTGTAGAGCAGACCCGTGCGGATGTCGGGCGCGTGGAGGCGGACCCGCAGGAGTGAAAGCGGGTTGAAGCTCGAGACCAGCACGCGCCCCGCGAGCCCAGAGCGCCGGATGGCCGTGACGGCCTGGCG
>JBMDWS010000003.1:0-5064 GCA_048594695.1 Truepera sp.
GCGATCGCCAGCACCTGATTACGGTGCTCCATAAAGTAGCGGTCGATGAGGTCTCGCTGGCTTAGTGGACAGCTTCCCTCGAGGTCTGGGGTGATGGGTGCCACGCTTCCTCCTTTAAGTAACCTATAGCTTGGCGGATAAGCGCCTCGTCCATCTCATGGACCTCTTGGCCCTGTCCGATGCCGGAAAGCAGCATGATGGTGAGGCGTCCGCCCAGGTGTTCACGAAATTCGTTCAGGCCGAGAATCACTGCTGGGTTCTCGAGTTCGGGCGTAAAGGTCCCGAGGCCCAGCTTCCAGAAAACGTTCAGGATGCGCTTGAACTCGGCCTCGCTGAGCATTCCTGCGAGGTGCGAATAGACGCTGTCGAGGGCGATGCCGATGGCAACCGCCTCGCCGTGGCGCAGGGCGTAGTGTGTGAGGGCCTCGAGCTTGTGCGCGGCCCAGTGTCCGAAATCCAGCGGGCGCGAGGAGCCGAACTCGAAGGCGTCACCGCTCGTTGCAATGTGCTGCAAATGAAGTTCGGCGCAGCGGTAGACGGCGTGGGCCATCGCTTCAGGGTCGCGCTCACGCAGGGCGTCGGCATGAGTCTCGAGAAAGCCGAAAAACGCGTCGTCCTTGAGAAGTGCAACTTTGACCGCTTCGGAGAGGCCGCCGATCCAGTCGCGCTGCTCCAGCGTCGTGAGGAACTCGAGGTCGTTCAGGACGGCGTAGGGCGGCGCGAAAGTGCCAAGAAAATTCTTCTTGCCAAACGCGTTGACGCCGTTTTTGACGCCTACCGCCGAATCGTTTTGCGACAGGACGGTCGTGGGAATCCGCACGAGGCGCACGCCCCGGTGTGAGGTCGCCGCCGCGTAGCCCGCCATGTCGAGGAGTGCGCCCCCGCCGACAGCGAGAATGTAGGAGTGGCGGTCGATACCGTAGGTGTGTACGGCTTCCTGAAGGGCCTCGACGTTTCCGGGAGTATTTTTTGCCCCTTCGCCCCCCCCGATGATGAAAGGGGGTGCGACAAGTCGTAATCCGTCCAGACCCTGAAAGTACGCCTCGATGTCGGCAGGCAGATGCGGCCAGTGTGAGACGAAACCCTCGTCCATGACGACGAGGACGCGCTTGGCCCCGCTGTGGTCGGGGATACTCGAGGACAGGACATGGGTCAGCAGGGGATTGTTTTTGGTGAATAGACCCGTTGTGAAGTGAACGGGATAATCGAACGTCACCGTAACCTGCTGGTGAATTGCATCCATATGAGGTCACGATAACGGCTTCGCCGCTAAGCCGCGTGAGTTCGTATCACATAGGGCCGCTGTGCCCGTAAAGATCGCTTCAGAGAGGGAAGGAGGGTATGGGCGATGACTGCCGACCTGTCTTTGTACGCGCTCGTATCAGAATGCGCCGGGTGCTGGGCCAGTCGCTGACCGACTCGAGAGGCGACAGGCTGCCCCCAGGCCCGAAGATCGTCAGGCACGCGGTGATAATTTCCGGGTCGAAGTGCTGACCGCTCAGGCGCGACAGTTCGGCGAGGGCGTCCTCGACGCTCCACGGCGCTTTGTAGGGGCGAGCGTGGGTCAGGGCGTCGAGCACGTCGGCGACAGCGACGATGCGAGCGGACTGAGGGATGGCCTCGCCTGCGAGTCCCTGCGGATAACCGTGTCCGCACCACTGTTCGTGGTGTGACAGGGCAACCTCCTCGGCAAGCCTGAGTAGACGCGAATTGCCCGCCGAGAGGATGCGTGAACCGATCTCGGCGTGCGTCTGCATGAGTCTAATCTCGGTGTCGTTCAGGCGACCCGGTTTATGCAAAATCGAGTCGGGCACACCGATCTTGCCCACGTCGTGAAGGCGCGCTGCGACGAAGAGCAGTTCGATGTCTTCGTCCGGCCAGCCGAGCGCGTAGGCTATGGCTGCCGCGTTGCGCCCGACGCGTTTGGTGTGCTCGCCGGTGTTGTCGTCGCGGTATTCGGCGGCTACGGCGAGACGTGTGACGATCTCGAGCTGCGCCTCTTCGAGCTCGCGGGTTCTCTCTTTGACCTTAGCCTCGGCCTCGTCGCGGGCGAGCGCCAGGACCTCGCTGCGCAGGCGCTCCTCGGCTGCGTCGTGCCGCGCCCGCTCGAGGTCGAAGTGGGCGCTCAGTTGCCGGGTGCGCCGTTCGCTCTCGGCGTTGAAGACACGCTTTTCGGTCTCGTGAAAGGCGCGGTAGTGATTAAGTGCGGTAGGGAAGTCGCCGAGGGCTTCATACGCCTCCGCGAGCCGTTCGTGGGCGGCAAAGACCGAGGGTTGTCGCCCGAGAAGCTCGGCAAGTTTCAGGCTCTTAGCTAGAGGGTGGAGAGCTTCGCGGGGTTCGCCCAGCTTCAGTGCGTCGCGCCCCAGATTCAGCAGGGCGTCGATCTCGCCCTCAGCGTCGCCGATGGCTCGCGCGATCTCGAGGGCCTCGCGGTGGCGACGGGCAGCTTGAGGGATGTCGCCGCACGCAATGTAGACCTGCCCCAGACCGTCTAGGTTGTCGATCTCGAACTGGCGCAGGCCGACCCGCTGCGCGAGCGTCAGGGCCTCACCAAAAAGCTCTTCGGCCCGGCTATAGTCGCCCCCGTCGAGAAAGCTGTTGGCCATGTTGTTGAGCGCTGCAGCCTCGATGAGGGGATCCTTGGTGCTGCGGCCGAGCTCGCGAACGCGACTAAAAAAGGCCAGCGCTTCGCTCTCGTTACCCATCTCCTGATAAAGGCTGCCGAGGCTCAGTAGGTTCATGGCCACGCTGCGGGAGCCCGGCGCACACGCGTGGAGGATGGTGTAGGCCTCCCGGAGGTGCTCGAGCGCCTGCGGGTAGTCTCCGAGCAGGGTATAGAGCGTGCCCATGTTCGACAGAACCGTGCCCTGCCGCTCTACGTGGGCGCTCTCTCGCAACAGGCCGAGGACGTGACCGAGAACCCGCAGCGCCTGCGCGTAGTTACCCTGATCACTCAGGACGCCAGCTTGCAGGTTGAGCAGGTCGAGTTCGTGTTGGACGCTGAGGAGGTGCTGCGTGAGGCCGAGGGCGTGTTCGAAATGGGAATAGGCGGCCTCGAAATTCCCAGTGTCGCGGGCGATACGGCCCAGCAGGGTACTCAGCTCGAGCGCTGCAAGCGGCTCGGTGAGCCCGTCCGTGTCCGTTTGCGCCGCTTCGGCAATCTCTAGGGCAGCCTCGAGCTTGCCCTGGCGATAAAGCGCTTGAGCGCTTAGCAACCGTGCATACATCCCCTCGCGGGGGGTATCACTGCAAAACGCGTGCAGCAGGGTCAGGGCATGTGCCGGGTTTGCCTCGAGCACGTCTTTCACACCAGCGAGCCGTGCTGGAAGAGAAGCCGCTTCCAGTTGGATTTCGCTGGGCGTGAGAGACACGGCTACCGCTAGTTGGCGATGACGCTCTTGAGGAACGTCTCGAGGTTGAGTCTGCCGCTGCCGAGTTGATTGCTATGGGCGCTATTGACCTTACTGATGTTGTCGCTTTGCGCCATGAGCTGCGCGGGCAGGTTGGCCGCAGCTTTGAGGGGTTGACCAAGGGCAAGCGCGAGGGCGCCCGAAACCATCGGGGCCGCTTGTGACGTACCGCTCCAGGCTGCCATGCCGAGGTCGGGCGCGGGACCGTAGACGAGTTCGCCGGGAGCACTCAGCTTGACCGGGTAGCCGTAGGTCGAAAAGGACGACTTGATGTCCGAGGCGTCGACGCTGGCGACGCTGATAAGGCTGCCGGAATTGGCAAGCAGGCCCCCGAGCAGACTTCTGGCGCTGTTTGCCGGGTAAGTCACGGCTCTGTCGCCGGTATTGCCCGTCGAGGCGATGACGTAGACGCCCTTGGACGTCGCGGCCTTGATGGCGTTGTCGATGGCAGTGAGGAGGCCTCCTTCGCTGCCGAGCGAAAGGTTGATGACCTTGGCCCCTTTGCTGACGGCGTACTGAATGGCAGCCGTCAGGTCGGCGACGTTGCCGCCGCCGTCCGGTCCGAGCACGCGGATGGGCAGAAGGGTCGCGCGTGGTGCGATTTGGCGGATGATCCCCGCGACGTTGGTGCCGTGACCGTATCCGTCGTCGTCGAGTGATCCTACTTCCTGCGGGAGCGCGTCGCCGTCGTAGAAATCCTTCCACTCACTGGCGGGTGCGAGCGCTTCGACGAGTGCTGGGTGGTTCAGATCGACGCCTGTATCGATCACAGCGATCTTGACGCCGTTGCCGAGGTTGCTCGCAACTGTCTGCGCCCCTTGCAGACGAATCTGCTGCCACTTGGCGGTGTTTTCAGGCAACCACTCGAAGGTGTTGCCGCTCCAGAGTTCGGCGCTGCCCCCGGCCCAGACACGCGATTTGCCGCCTGCCCAGACGCGGGATTTGCCGCCCGCCCAGACGCGCGACTTGCCACTCATAAAGGCGGTCGTCTCGCCCCCGGCATAGAACACGTCGTCGTTGCTCGTCGAGGAGCCGAGGCCGAGCAGTTGCGGCTCGAGCCCCACGCTATCCGTCCCTAAAAGGGCGTAGTCACCTGTTTCCCAGACAAGAACCTGGGCGTTGTAGCGGGCAGCGATCGCCTCGGGTGTGTCGTCCGCTTCCAGGTCGACGGTCAGCGTGTAGGCGGGATTGGTCTTGCGCGGCGCGGCGCGGCCAGGTTCGGTGGACAGGCTCGAGCAGGCCGAGAGCAAAAACAAGGGCGAGAAGAGAAGCCAGAAGAGAAGATAGTAGGGCTTGCTTTTGTGGCGCAGACGTTGAAGACGGGGCAGCATGGGGTTCCTTCAGCGTGAAGTTGCCTTTACGGGCTTCATCAGCGTAACGAACTCCCTATGACAGCTTTCTGAATGTTTATGATTGGATAAGTAACCGTATACAGTTTGTGGACGGGATATATCGGGTATCAACCCGGCTAGGTTCGGGTTTACAGGTACCTGCGCCCGGGGCCAAGTTTTGTCAAGGCTGCCTGTGTGAGTGGCAGGCGCACGCTGTTGGGGGCGTGCTGAAACATGGCCAGCATGGTCAGCAGGGTGCCGCTGATGGGCAGAGTGTCCGAGAGGTAGCCCTGCCACAGTCTGGGAGAGAGCTTGAAAAAAGC
>JBMDWS010000030.1:0-9623 GCA_048594695.1 Truepera sp.
TTTCATGAGGTCTTTGATCCGCGCCGCGCCGTCGAGGAGGCTGTAGGCGGTGTGCTGATGCAGGTGGGCGAATTTTAGCTTGGGGCTCGTTTCGCACATGGGTCCATGTTACCCCTCGCTCTTGTGCGGGGTACGCCACAGACAAAGTTCGCTGGAATCGGCGTCTGGGCTCGAGACGCCTCCCCAGAGATATATCCCCAGGGGCAAAAGACGATGCCTGCAGCGATACTGACGGCAGAAGGGAGAGACCCATCGTCCATGGTGATGCGCCTTGAGACTTCGCTGGCGAACAAGCCTGTGACGTTCAGCGTCGAGTGTGGGGTCAGTCCAGGCGTCCAACGTGTGGGGCGTTTCGGCGCAGGACGCATAGGTTCGCTATACTTGCCTGATGGCTGATTACTACGAGCTTCTCGGTATCTCACGCGAAACGGATGCGGCAGGGATCAAGACCGCCTACCGCAAGCTCGCGCTCAAGTACCACCCAGACCGTAACCCCGGCAATAAGGAAGCTGAAGAGACCTTCAAGAACTTGAACGAGGCTTACGCGGTGCTTTCGGACCCGGAAAAGCGTGCGCGCTACGACCGTTTCGGTAGCGCCGACCCGCAGGCCCACTTCAACGGCGATATTTTCGACATCTTCAGTTCGGTTTTTGGCAGTAGCGGCTTCGGTGGCGCGACGTTTGGCGGACAGGTGCGCCGGGGTCAAGCCGGAGAAGACCTCGAGGCCAGCCTGCGGGTGACGCTCGAGCAGTCCCGCGACGGTGAAACGGTGCCTCTGACCCTCAACAAGCTGGGCCTCTGCGACCGCTGCGACGGGGCGCGGGCCGAACCGGGCAGCGAGGGAAAAAAAACCTGTCCGACCTGTCGCGGGGCAGGGCAGGTGCGGGCGCAGGCTCAGTCGTTTTTCGGCACCGTGGTAACCAATCAGGTCTGCCCGCAGTGCCGGGGACTCGGTGAAATCGTCACCACACCCTGCGGCAAATGCCTCGGGGAGGGCCGGATGAAGCTCGAGGACACCGTGAGCGTCAAACTGCCCAGGGGCATCGACGCGGGGTATCGCCTGCGAATTCCTCGTGCTGGAAATGCGGGTCTCGACGGCGCACCCGCCGGGGACCTCTACGTGTTTATCGAGGCGGAGCCGCACGAGCACTTTACCCGCGAGGGCGACGACTTGCACTACCGACTGCCCGTCGGTCTGGCTCAGGCGGCGCTCGGAAGCGCCTTCGAAATCCCGACCCTCGACGCCCCCGAAGCGCTGACGCTGCCCCCCGGTACACAGCCGGGAACGACGTTCAGATTGCGCGGCAAAGGGATGCCGAGACTCCAGAGCGTGGGCGTGGGCGATCTCGTGGTGACGGCGCAGGTGGAGATCCCCAAGAAACTGTCTCCTAAAGCGCGAGAACTCATCGAGGCCTATGCTCTGGAAAACGGCGAGAAGATCGAAGCCCCGGAAACGCTCGGGGAGCGCCTGCGGGGCTTGTTTGGTAAAGGGCGGAAAGTCGAGCGCTAGCCTGCCGGGCAGTTCTCGATGACGGGTATGTCCTGCGACGCGAAACTCTTGGTGTCGCCGCCCTGGCCGATGACCGTCAGGTGGAGCTTACTCGAGCCGATCACCACGGGCTGAGGTACGGGCACGACGGTAATTGCTTTGGGTGCCGCCGCATTTTCATCCGCACCGTAGGGCGCAGTGTTTTCGGCAAGGAGGAACGTGGTCCGGTAGCCGTCGGTCCCTATCGCCTCGACCCCTGAGGCCGTGGGGCTATAGGCCTGCTCCATGACTTTCGTTCCCAGCGTGTTGCCCTGTACGTAAGAAGACCAGGACGCCAGATCGCCGGTGTAGCGAAAGGTGTAGGAGACCGACGTCACACGGTTTGAGCAGATGGCGATTTGCCCGTTCGCTGTCACATTTGTTTCGAAGGTCGGCGCGAGAATCTCGACAGGATCGGGGGGATCGGGCGTGGGCGTGATGATCAGACAGCCCCCAAGGAGTCCAACAAGCACAAGCAGATAAATGCGTTTCATTCGCTCACCTCACAGGGTTGCTGGTGCGACGTGCACCGGACGAGTTGCCCTACTTTACGGGTCTGGGCTGACCGCATTATGACCCAATCATGAAGCTTTGCTTAGCGTTTTTCCCTCAAGGC
The DNA here is from genome assembly GCA_048594695.1 of Truepera sp. Taxonomy (GTDB): domain Bacteria; phylum Deinococcota; class Deinococci; order Deinococcales; family Trueperaceae; genus Truepera. The sequence continues at coordinate 2,145 of JBMDWS010000030.1, forward strand.
ACCTCGTCGTGGGATTCTTCCCTTGGTTCGGGGAGAGCTGGGGTCTTGCGTCCCGGCAGGAGCCGCCGGGCGAGGGCCTGGCCCCGAGCGAGGCTCTCGCGGTAGAGGCCGCGCAGGTCCTGAGCGCTCATGCTGCGACCCTCGAGCGCCCACAGCGACGCCGCGGCACCGATGACGTAGGTGCCCGCGTAGGCGACGGCGACCTTCGGGACGATGCCCCAGACCGGGATCAGACCGACGAGTCCACGCGCCACCTGACGAAAGAGCAGGCCACCCCCGAGAACGCCGATGACCTCCACGATGAGGTCTTGCGGTTTCCCCCGGCGACCCGCTGCGAGGGCGATCTTGTAGGCCATGATCAGCTGATTTTTGGTCAACACCACGGTATCGGCGACGTTGAGAGGGATGTTGAGCGCCGGAATGATCTCGGCGACGCCTGTACTCGCCGCGTAGACGGCGTTGGCGCTCGAGGTGTCGTCGATAAGCCCCCGGATGACTGCCGGGCGAAAGGCGGGCAGGTGCCGCGCGAGAGTGAGCGCGAGGTCGGGATGAGCGACTCGCACGAGTGCCGGAATGACCACGCGCCCGACGCTCTCGTCGTTCAGGTTCTGCACGACGACGCGGGCTTGTTCCCCGGGCCGGGGGAGCTCGAGTCCGGGTACAGGAGCCTCGTCGCCGGTAACACAGACCGTCAAGGTCGTGGCTCGGCCCACTTCGGGCGTTTCGGGGCCGCGCTGCACCGCGACGCGCAGGGACGCGTCTGGCGCGCTCGGGTCTATACGTAGGTACGGATGGACACCCGTGCGCCCGGGGGTCTTGCTAAGTAGAGTAGCGAGCACCTGCGCGAGTTCGGCGTCGCCGGTGATGTGCAGTAAAAAGCGTGCGTCGGCCTCGCGCTTGATTGCACCGAGGTCGATTTCACGCACGAGGTTGAAGAGCTTGGCGGCGCGCAGCGGTTGCCGTAACACGTTCATGGCCCCAGTCTACGGGCTTTGGGGCGCGGAAACGGTATTAAAAATCGAAGTCGTCACGCCGACTGTTGGGCCGATAACTGTCGAACGGGTTCGTGTCCGGGCGGGCGTCGTCCGGCTCGGTGGCGCTCCTGGGTTCTGGCTTCACCTCGCGTACGACCTGGGGCCGGGGCAGGATGACGCTGCTCTCAGGCTCGGATCGCCGCGATTTCTGAAGCTCCTCGCGCTGCGGCTCGAGCGGAGCCCGGGGCCTGAGCCAGCTCCAGAGCAGCAGGACGAGGAGCAGGAACCACAGGAAAGCGAGCAGCAGGATTAGGGTGAGGGGGGGGAGGTTGAGGCCTAGAAAGCGCATATTCTTAGGTGTATTTTACACACCGTAGGGACGGTCTGGGCCATGTTCCCGACCCAAGCCCTCTTCCGCGGCCTATGTCAAGCGTGTAGAAGCCTCGCCAGCCAGTCCGGGGCTACGTTGCCCCCACTGATGATGACGACTGTGAGGCCTGGCTGAAGCTCGAGCCCCTGCACCGCTCCTCTCTGCAGGGCGCGGTAGGCCGCGAGCGTCAATGCGCCGGTGGGTTCGGCGACGAGCTTGGCGCGTGTCGAATACTCGCGGGTCGCGGCGATAATCGCCTCCTCGGGCACCGTGACGATCCCGGTCAGGGTTTTGCGGAGAACCGCGAAGGGCAATATGCCGAGACTCTGGGTACGGACGCCGTCGGCGACTGTGCGGGCTGTATGCTCGGCGTCCCACACTACGATCCGGTCTCCTGCCAGCGACGCTTGGGCGTCGGCGGCGTCTTCCGGCTCGACCCCGATGATCTGTGCACCGGGGCAGCGCGCTCGGAGCATCAGAGAGACGCCCGACGCGAGGCCGCCCCCGCCTATCGGCACGAGGACGTTGGCGACGGCGGGCAAATCCTCACTCACCTCGAGCCCCACAGTCCCCTGCCCGGCCACGATCCACGGATGGTCGTAGGGAGGCACCAGCGTGAGCCCGTCACGCTGGGCGAAGGTCTGCGCCATAGCTTCTCGGGCTGTACTCGAGTTTTCGCAGCGCACGACGGTGGCCCCCCAGGCCAGCGTGCCTTCGACCTTGACGGGTGGCGCATTTTCCGGAATCACGAGGGTCGCGGGCACACCGAAGTGGTACGCGGCGCAGGCGACGCCCTGCGCGTGGTTGCCGCTCGAGTGCGCCACGACGCCGCGCTGCCTGACATGCTCGGGCAGGAGGGCCAAAAAGTTGTACGCGCCGCGCAGTTTGAACGAGCCCGTTTCCTGCAGGTTTTCGGCTTTGGCGTAAAGACCCGGCTCGAGGGGCAGAAGGGGTGTCCGGCGGACGCCGCCAGCGATTCGCTCCGCTGCCGCCTCGACGTCACTCGGAGAGACTGGTTGCTCAAAGGGGCGAGTCATATAGGGGAGTCTACGCGCTACCGGTACGGTCCAGCGCTGTTTCGCGGCTTGGTTGCCAGGTTATGGTCCGGCTCAGGCCCCGTCCGGATTGCGCGGCACGGGCAACTTGAGCCCCAGCAGGCGGCTCCCGACGCGTAGCGAAAGGGTGACGAGTGCGCCCGTGAGGACAGCGAGGCTGGCATTGAGACTGTAGAGGCTGAAGACCACCAGCGCCCCCACAGCAGCAGCTGAAGCGTAGAAGTCGCCGTTACGGTAGAGGATCCCCGGCACCTTGCCGGTCAGCAGATCGCGCAGGACGCCGCCACCGACCCCCGATACCGCGCCTGTAAAGATCACGCCCCACATGCCAAGGCCTGCGCTGAGGCCGCGCTCTGCCCCGAGTGCCGCAAATAGGGCCAGTCCCAGGGTGTCGAGCGCGTAAAGGACCTTGCCTTCGTGCAGGTGGCTATGCAGAAAGAAGACGACCACGCCGGTGAGTGCAATCCCCCAGAGGAGCGCCTCGTCCTGCAGGGCTGTCGGCGGAAGGATGCCGACCAAGACGTCGCGGATCGATCCGCCCCCGATGGCTGTTACGGAGGCCAATACCAGTACGCCCAAAAGGTCGAAGCGTAGCCGCACGGCGGTCAGCGCGCCGGTTGCAGCAAACGTCAGGGTACCGAGCCAGACGAGGGCCTCGAGCAGACTCAAGGTCGCGCTCCTCCTGATACTAAATACCAGAGTATTAAAGACCAGAGTGCCGGGTACCAGACAAACATGCGCACCAGCTTAACGTGTGGGTTGGTGCGAGGGTGTAGACGGCTGGGCGCACCCCAAGATAACGCTGCAAAAGAGGTAGGGTGTTGTCGTTTCGTTAGGTTTACAGCGTTGTTAACCTATAACTGCACGTTAGAGTAAGGGTCGTATAGGCTTATTGGAAGCCTGGATAAAGAGTCGTTTCGGGGGTCGGCTCGAGACGGCGATGCGCTGCCACGCAAAGTGAAAGGGTAACAGGGCATGGATGATGAGTGAAGCACACTTTAACCCCTCGAGTTTGGCCTTTATCGAAGGCCTGTACGAGACATTTTTGGAGGACCCGGAAGGGGTCGAGCCCGAGTGGCGCAGCTACTTCGAGCGTCAGGTAGGTCGCAACGGATTTCAGCATGCGGCCCCATCGTTTAAACCTGCGAGTATTTTCGACGCTGCCCCGCGCAGCGCCGCCGCGCCTGTGGGCGAGGGGGATATCGCCCTGCAGCAGCGCATCGGGCGCTTGGTCCGCAACTACCGCGTGCGCGGTCATATCCTTGCCAAACTCGACCCGCTCAAGATGCCGGCTGCCGAGGAGCCACCCGAACTGAACCCCGCCTACTACGGCATCAGTGAAGCGGATATGGCGCAGACGCTCGCGCCGGACACTATTCCAGGCATGGGTGCGCTCACCGTCGGCGAGATCATCGCACGCCTACAAAACACCTATTGCCGCTCTATCGGCGCGCAGTTCATGCATATCGACGACCTGCAGGTGCGCAAGTGGCTGCAGCGCCGCATGGAGATGACCGAAAACCGCCTCGATCTGTCGCGCGATCAGCAGCTGCGCATTCTGGGCAAGCTGACCGACGCCGTCAGTTTCGAGTCGTTCCTGCAGAAAAAATATGTCGGCGTCAAGAGCTTTTCCCTCGAGGGCGGCGAAACGCTTATCCCGCTCCTCGACCTCGCCATCGAAAAGGCCGGGTCGCAAGGCGTCCGCGAGATCGTTCTGGGGATGGCGCACCGGGGCCGCCTCAACGTCCTGACCAACATCATGGGCAAGACGCCCAAGCAGATCTTCCGCGAGTTCGACGACCCGGACGGGGAACTCAACCGGGGCAGCGGCGACGTGAAGTATCACCTCGGCTACTCGAACGATTGGACCACCGACTCGGGTCACAAGGTCCACCTGTCGCTCTGCTTCAACCCTTCGCATCTCGAGTTCGTCAATCCGGTCGCGATGGGCCGCCTGCGGGCCAAGCAGGACCGCTACGGCGATACCGAGCGCGAACGCGGCATGGCTATCCTGATCCACGGTGACGCCGCCTTTATCGGTGAGGGCGTGGTTCAGGAAAGCCTCAACATGAGCGAGCTGCCCGGCTACCGTGTCGGCGGGGCACTGCACGTCATCGTGAATAACCAGATCGGCTTTACAACCGGTCCCAGTGACGCACGCAGTTCCGTCTACGCCTCGGACATCGCCAAGATGCTGCAGATTCCTATCTTTCACGTCAACGGGGAAGACCCCGAGGCCGTAGCACAGGTTGTCAACCTCGCCCTCGACTTTCGCTCGGAATTCAAGCAGGACGTGGTCATCGACATGTACTGCTACCGCAAGTATGGTCACAACGAGGGCGACGAACCCGCGTTTACCCAGCCCCTTCTCTACGACGCGATCCGCAAGCGCCAGGGCGTGCAGCAGGGCTATATGAAACGCCTTTTAAAGCTCGGTAAGGTGACCGAGCAAGACGCCGAGAACCTCGCTTCGGCACGTCAGGCGTTTCTCGAGAGCGAATTAGAGGTGGCCCGAAGCAAGGAGTACAGCGCGAAGTACCAGGCGTTCGAGGGCTTATGGGAAGGTTACGTCGGTGGACGGGACGACAATACGCCCGAGGTCGAAACAGGCGTCGACCCGGCACGTCTGGCTGAACTCATCCGCGCCCAGAACGTTTTCCCCGAAGGCTTCACCCCGCACCCCAAGCTGGCGCGGCTCCTGAACACCAAGCTCGAGATGGCCGACGGCAAGCGCCCACTCGACTGGGCTGCTGGAGAGATGCTGGCCTACGCCACGCTCGTCACCTCGGGTGTGCGGGTGCGCCTCACCGGGCAGGACACGCTGCGCGGCACCTTCGTGCACCGTCACGCCGCCCTCTTCGACGTGAATACGGGTCAGCCCCATATTCCGCTCCAACACTTGAGTCCCGACCAGGCCCCGCTCGAGATCTATAACTCGCCCCTCTCCGAGTCGGGCGTGCTCGGCTTCGAGTATGGTTACTCGCTCGACGTGCCGGACGGCCTCGTTATCTGGGAAGCGCAGTTCGGCGACTTCGCCAACGCCGGGCAGGTCATTATCGACCAGTTCATCGCCTCGGGCGAGGACAAATGGCGGCGGCTTTCGGGAATCACCATGCTGTTGCCGCACGGCTTCGAGGGTGCCGGACCCGAACACTCCTCGGCGCGCCTCGAGCGCTACCTGCAGCTCTGCGCCGAAGACAACATGCAGGTCGCGTACCCCACGACGCCCGCGCAGATCTTTCATCTGTTGCGCCGTCAGGTGCTGCGCCCTTGGCGCAAGCCGCTCGTCATCATGTCGCCCAAGAGCCTGCTGCGTCACCCCCAGGCGGTCTCGAGCCTTGAGAACTTGGCCCACGGCACCTTCCGGCGTGTCATCCCCGACCCGGAAGTCGAGGACGCCAAGCGCGTGCTGCTCTGCTCGGGTAAGGTCTACTACGACCTCCTGGCTGAGCGCGGCGACGACCGTACGACGGCGATCTTGCGCCTCGAGCAGCTCTACCCGCTGTCCGAGCGCGAACTGGAGGGCGCCCTCGGGGCCTACGGTCCGGACGTGCCGGTGGTGTGGGTACAAGAAGAACCGGCCAACATGGGCGCGTGGCCTTTTCTGCGGGCGCACTTCGGCTTCCTGCTCTGTGGACGGCCCTTTTATGGCGTTTACCGCCCGGCCTCGGCAAGCCCGGCGACCGGTTCGGGAAGCGCGCACAAACTCGAGCAGCGCGACCTCCTGCGGGCGGCTTTTCGGGGCGCGACCCCGGCTCGGAACGAAGCGAACCCGCTCGCTGAACCCGAACTGCAAGACGTCAAGCGTTAGGATTCTAGGAGAAGCATGGCTGAAGTCAAAGTTCCTGAAGTAGGTGAGTCGATCTCGGAAGTCTTTATCGGCTCGTGGCTGAAAAACGAGGGCGATACAGTCGCCAAGGACGAGCCGCTCGTCGAGATCGAAACCGATAAGGCGACGCTCGAGCTGCCCGCGCCCATTGCTGGTGTGCTGTCAGGCATCACCAAGAAGCAGGGTGACGCCGCGACGGTTGGCGAAGTCATCGCGCAGATCGGTGAGGGTGCAGCGGCGGCGCCGACGGAACCTGAAGCGCCGCAAGCCGCCGACGCCTCTGCCAGCGACACGACGCCCAGTGACACGACCCCGACCGACACGACCGCCGAAGTCACGCGGGAGAAGAACGAAGCGCCCGAACGCGCTTTTGACCCCGAACCCGGCGAAGCGACCGACGCCCAGGCACAGAAACTCGCGGAGAATGTGGCCGAGCCGGTCCCGTCGGACGAGCCCATCGTCATGCCCGCCGCGCAGCGCCTCCTCGACGAGCACGGCCTGTCGGCGCGGGACGTGCGGGCGAGCGGCCCCGGTGGGCGGCTCCTCAAGGAGGATGTGGAGCGCCACCTTGCAGAGGCGCAGCCGAAAAAGGTCACGGTTTCGCCCGCGCAGCCCACAGAAAAACGCGAAGCGCCGTCTGCCTCCTCGGTCGACGGACGCGAAGAAGAGACCGTTCCGCTGAGCCCCCTGCGCCGCCGCATCGCTGAGCGCCTTGTCGAGGCGCAGCAGACCGCCGCGCTCCTCACGACCTTCAACGAGGTCGACATGAGCGCCGTGATGGCCCTGCGCAACGAGTACAAGCAGGCGTTTCAGGACCGTTATGAGGGCACGCGCCTCGGCTTCATGTCATTTTTCGTCAAGGCGGCTATCGACGCTCTCAAGCTGATCCCTCAGCTCAACGCCGAAATTCGTGAAAACAGCATCGTCTACAAGAATTACTACGACATCGGCGTGGCGGTTTCATCGAAAAAGGGCCTGATCGTCCCGGTTATTCGCAGCGCCGAACGGCTCTCGTTTGCCGAGATCGAGCGCACCATCAGCGACTTCGGCAAGCGCTCGCAGAGCAACAAGATCGCGCCCGAAGAGCTGCAGGGCGGCACCTTCACCATTACCAACGGCGGCGTGTTCGGCTCTCTGATGTCGACGCCCATTGTCAACCCGCCGCAGTCGGGTGTGCTGGGGATGCACGGCATTTTCGAGCGGCCGATCGCGCTGAACTGTGAGGTCGTGATTCGCCCGATGATGTACATC
>JBMDWS010000300.1:0-2902 GCA_048594695.1 Truepera sp.
GGAAGAGGTCCGTAATCTGATAGGTACCGGCGTCCAACATCTCCTCGATACGTTTTGCATCCTCGAGCGCGTCTCCGGGGCGTTCCAGGAAGAGCGCTAGTTGCGCCGAGCGCGTCGCTGCTGCGAGCGCGACGCCGTTAAGCTGCGCTTCTAGTGCCTGCGTGCAGGTCGTCCGGGCAAGGTCCAAACCGTCTGTGGGTGACACTACCGTCGCCTGCAAAAGCTGCAACCGCAAACGGTGGTAGAGCCTTCCCTCCTGAGCCAGGTGACTTGTTGCTGTCGTCAGCGGAAGCGTGAGGTCGCGCCCTTGCTCCTGAAAGAGCTGCGCCCGTACCAGGTAAGCGAGGCCCGAAAAGCGCTCAGGCAGGTCGGAACGGGCCAGCGCCTTTTGCAAGAGCACATCGACCTGATCAAACTGCCCGAGCGTCAGGAAGACCTCGGCGGTAAGGATCTCGGCGACTCCGGCAGTGTAGTCCCCAAAAGCCTCGGCGAGTTCCAGACCCCACGACAGGTGCGTCAGGGCAGCGGTGTAATGCCCGTGGTCATGCTCGACATTGGCAATCGAGACGAGTTGGCCCGGCAGCTGTCGTGTCGGCTGAGCGCCCTCCTCGAGATCTAGAAGCTGCCGACAGACCGCCAGGGACGCTGTCACCTGTCCATTTAGCGAGAGGCTAATAAGCAGGTTGTTGAGCGCCGACGCTTGGGAAGGCTTATCGTTATCCTGCACGAACGCCCAGTAAGCACGCCGATGCTGAGGGATAGCCTCACCGTAACGGCTGAGCCTGTCGAGAATAACGCCCAAGTTCGTCGAACTTGCCCCAAGTTCATTGAGGCTACCGAGGCGCTCAGCGAGTCCAAGCCCTTGCCTGGCCCGGCGTTCGGCGTCTTCATAGCGCTCCTGGAACCATAGCGCGGTTACGACGTCCCCCAGGAGTTCGATCTGCAGCGCCAGGTTGCCTGCCCGCTCGGCGGCGTCTAGTCCCGCTTCGGCAGCACGCCCGGCGTCACCGAAACGCCCCAGCGCACAGTGCCACTGCGACTCGACGTGTCGGAGCTTGGCCTCCTGCTCCGGGGTCACGGCCCGCTCGCCAAGCTGGGCCATGAGTGCCGCCTGGTCTTCGCGGCGGCCCAGCTGGTCCAGCAGGTGAGCCGTTTTTGTAAGCACATCGAAAAGCACATCCTGCCGCTCCGCCTCCCCGAGTAGCGCCGCCGCACGCTGGTAAAAGCCGAGTGCTTCGCTGTGCAGGTAGGCTCTCGTGCTGCGTTCGGCGGCGCGCAGCAGCAGGGGGATTGCTGCCTCGCGGTCGCCACTCTCCAGCCAGTGCTCGGCAATGCGCGCAGGATCGGCTCGAGACGCGCTCAGTGCCTGGGCTGCCTGCTGATGAAGCAGGACTTTCGCCATCGGCGGCAGCTCCGCCAGCACGCTCTCGAAAAGGAGGTCGTGGGCGAAGTGCGTTTCCCCTATAAACCCCGAGCGCTCGAGTTCGCCAAACCCCCCAAGCAGCTCGAGCGAGGAAACGCCCAGCATCTCGCTGATGAGTTCGGCACTAAAGTCGCCGCCCAGCACCGAGGCCGCCTGAAGCAGCCGCAGGGCACCGGGGCTGAGGCGCTGCACGCGGCGGGCCATCAGCTCCCGCAGACGCCGGGGCAATACCACCGGCTCCGCACGCCCGAGCGAACCACCCTCGACAGCACTCTTGAGCGCCTCGAGCAGAAAAAATGGATTGCCCCCGGTGTAGGGGTAAAGACGCGGCGCGAGGTCGGCAACTTTGACGTTCTCGAGGGACAAACTTGCCACGAACGCCGCAACAGCGTTTTCAGAGAGCGGCCCCAGGTCCAGGAGCAGCACCTGCCCGCTGTCGGCAGCTTGTAAAAAGCGCGCCTCCAGTTCAGGCGACACCTCGTTGTCGCGGTAGGCAATGAGCACGCCGGTAGCGGGACTTAGCGCACTCCAGAAATGTGAAAAGATGAAAAAGAGCGCTTCGACGCTAGCAGCGTCGGCGAACTGCAGATCGTCGACGGCGAGCGTCAGGGTGGTTTTTTTCTGGGCAAGCCCTTGGAGAAGCCGCAGCTGCGCCTCGTAAAAACGGAGCTTCTCGACCTCCGAAGCGATGGAGGGCGCTTCACCCAGTTCCGGCAGGATACGCGCCAACTCAGCGCGCACCCACGGCTCACGGGCCACCTCCGGCTCCTCTCTCAGCACCTTGCGGAACGCTCGAGCCACCGTCGCGTAAGGGACGTTACGGTCACCCGGACGCCCCTCGAGCGCCAGCATACTTCCCTGCGCGGCGGCAAAGTCTTGTAACAGGCGCGTTTTACCGATTCCTGCAGGACCCCGAAGCACGGCTCCCCGACCGCTCGCCAAAGTCGCGCTCAGCTCGAGCCACACCTCGTCCCGACCGACGAGGGTCGGGGGGCGCAACAGCGTCAGCGGCATCCCGCCTTTGGGCGTGACCGCAGGAACATGGAGCGATCCCTGCTCGATACTTTTAGCCAGTGCGCGGGTTTCCGGCAAGGGTTCCACACCCAGCTCGCGCCGAAGAATCTCCACGCAGCGCCCGTACGCGCGCAGTGCGGCGGCGCGGTCGCCCAGCAGATAATAGACGCGGATCACATGCGCGTGTGCCCGTTCGGAAAGGCTGTCGGTCTCGAGCAGCGCAGACGCATACTCGAGCGCCGCCGCAAAGTCGCCCTGCGCCTCGAAGTTCGTGAGGGCGGAGCCGAGCGCCTCGCGCCGCAATTCAGCGAAGGCTTCGCGGGTTCCCCAGAGCCACTCGCTAAAGTCAGGCAGATCGTCGTAGTCGAGCGACCCTAACAGCTCGGTCGAGACTTTTAGCGCCCTTTCCGCTTTGCCCGCCAGAACCGCAGCCCGGAAGGTCAGCGCGTCCACCTCGAGCGTGTG
>JBMDWS010000301.1:0-2555 GCA_048594695.1 Truepera sp.
AGCGACTTTCTCTATCACCAGGGGTCCGCCTCTAAAGATGCCCTCGACGTGCGCGTCGCGGACTGGTGGGTGCGGAGGGCCGCTGACGGCGTGAGTCACCGGCTATACGCCTCGCAGGATGGCGTGACGCTGGACCTGACCTTGACGCCCGAAAAACCCGTTTCGCTTCACGGAAATCCGCCCGGCATCCAGTCCATGGGACCGGGCGGGGTGAGCTACTACCTGTCCTACACGCGCATGAAAGCGACGGGTACCCTGACGCGCAACTGTTCGTTTCTGGGACTGGGTTGCGAAACGCTTTCTGTAACGGGGCAGGCGTGGAGCGACCACCAGTGGGGCGACTTCGACCTCTCGAGCTACGCGGGCTGGGACTGGTTCAGCGTGCAGTTCGAGGACAACACCGAGCTGATGCTCTACTTTATCCGCGCTCCCGACGGCACCTACTTGACCGAAGCCGGGAGCTTCGTGACGCGTGACGGACGGACGCTGCCGCTAGAGGATCGAGACATCACCCTGACCGAAACCGGTGAGACCTGGACGAGCCCCAAAACAGGCGCAATCTATCCGATGCGCTGGCGGGTTCAGGTGCCCAAACATGACCTCGATGTGACCGTCACCCCGACGTTCCCCGAGCAGGAGATGGACACTCGAGAAACGACGGGGATCGTTTACTGGGAGGGTGCCGTGCGGGTCGCGGGCAGCCGTCAGGGTGTGGGCTACGTCGAACTCACCAACTACGACCGCTACCCTTACGGCGAAACGGGGCCGGATACCCCGCTCCAGCCGCTGCGCGGGCCATTTTAAAGGTGAAGTACCTTAACGGTCGATGCTTCGGATGAGCCGCACTTTGTCGGCCTGCGGAAATATGCGTTTTTCCGCCTCACCCGGCTAGGCGATTTCTTAGACTCGGCGCATGACCTTTAATGACATGCTCGCTTCCTTTGTGGCAAAGGGCGCGTCGGACATTCACCTCCATGCGGGCCTCTATCCGATGGTTCGCCTGAGTGGGCGGCTGGTACCGATGGGAGAGACCAAGCTCTCCCCGGCGGCGACCGAATCGCTCCTCGCGATCATGTGCGACGAGCGCCAACGCAGCATCTTTGCCGACAAGCATCAGGTCGACCTGGCCTACAGCATCAGTGGGGTCGGTCGTTTTCGTGTCAACCTGTTTCGCCAGCGCTCGTCGGTCAGCGCCGTTTTGCGCGTGATCAATTCCGACGAGGCGCAGTTGCGGGTGGTCAATCTACCCCCGGTCCTCCTGGACTACTTTCGCGATCAGGAAAAAGGTCTCATCTTGGTGACTGGTCCGACGGGTTCGGGCAAATCGACGACCCTTACCCGCATCATCGACGAGATCAATCAAACCCACGACAAGATGATCATCACTGTCGAGGACCCCATCGAATTCCAGCACCGTTCCAAGCGTTCTATCATCGTGCAGCGCGAGATCGGCGTCGACGCACTCTCGTTTAGCGAAGCGCTTGTGGCGGCCATGCGGCAAGACCCGGAGGTCATCATGATCGGTGAGATTCGCGATTACGCTACGGCCTCTGCTGCTATTTCTGCTGCACAGACTGGTCACCTCGTGTTCAGTACGCTGCACACGCTCGATACGGTGCGTACCGTCAACCGTGTCATGGAGCTGTTTCCGCCGCATGAGCGAGCTGCGGCTCGAGTCCTTTTTGCCGATTCGCTCATCGGGATCGTCTCTCAGCGGCTCTTGCCCCGGGCCGGGGGCGGACGGGTCGCTGCGTCCGAGGTCATGAAGGGAACCCTGCGCATCAAGGATCTGCTGCGCGACGAGTCGCGCTACGGCGAACTCTACGACGCGCTCCGCGATTCCAGACTCGACGGAATGCAGCTCTTCGACGACGCTCTAGCCGACCTCTACGCGCAGGGCAAGATTACCTTTGAAACAGGCTTTCACGCCGCGACGAGCTCTCAGAGCTTCAAGATGGCGGCCACGCAGATTGACCTCAGGCGGGGGCAGAAACCGGTGGCCTAACCGGCTAGAAGGGCACATCCGCAGTCCGGGTGGTCGTATCCTGCTGCGGCCTCGCGAAGCGGTTCCCTCGACTCGCCGCCGCTCGCAAGAGGCTGTCGCGGTCGAGCGTGACCGAGAGCTTGAGCCAGGGACAGCTGTTTTGCAGGCTTTCCAAGTGCTCCTGTCCGATCCGCACTTTGTCGGCCTGGTAGGTGGCGGTGCCTGCCTCGGAGCGGACCTTGAGCTGCAAAGAGGTCGTGCCCGCATACTCGTCTACAAAGGAGCGGAAATCGCGGAGCATAGTTTCGTTGACCTCCTCGAGCCGAAACTCTGCCACTGCGACCTCCGGCAGCATCTCGCGCTCTTCCCAGCGGATGAGCCGGTCCACGACGAGCCGGGTGCTGCCGTCCTTGTCGCCGACTTCCGCGACGAGCACCACGGGCGCGTCCTCTTGCAGCTTCTCGGCGATCTCCTCATAGGTGCGACCGAAGGCGACGACCTCCTTGGTGCCGGTTTCGTCGGCGATCTCGAAAAAGGCCATCATGCCGCCCGAGCGGGTCGGTTTTTTCTG
>JBMDWS010000302.1:0-13303 GCA_048594695.1 Truepera sp.
CGCAGCGTCCGTGAGTTGCGGACCAAGGACACGACCCGCGAGGCGTTGGCCGAGCTGATGGTCGGGCGGCCTCTCGCACCCCCGCCCGAGCGGGGCGACCCGCAGTTTGGAGACGATGTGCTGCGCCTCGAGCACGTCACCGTTCGCGGCGACCGGGGCGTGCTGGCCCTGACGGACGTGTCGCTTAGCGTTCGGGCGGGCGAGATCGTGGGTTTAGCGGGCGTGAGTGGCAACGGGCAGCTCGAGCTTGCCGAGGTCATCGCGGGGCTACGGCTACCCGAAACAGGTCAGATAGTTATCGCGGGCAAAAACGTGACGCAAGCGAGCATCGCTGAGCGGGTGATGCAGGGCCTGTCGTACGTTCCCGAAGAGCGCAACCGCGACGGCATGATCCGCGACTTTTCGGTTGCCGACAACCTCATCTTGCGCGAAAGCGAACGCCCACCGTACGCCAAACGAGGCTTTCTCGACTTTCGCATCATCGGGCAGACGGCGCAGCGGCTCATTCAGAGCTTTGCCGTCAAAACGCCCTCGTCGGCTACCCCCATCAAGAATCTCTCCGGGGGGAACGCCCAAAAAGTCATCTTTGCGCGTGAGCTGACCCGCAAACCCAAGGTGATCGTCGCCGCGCAGCCGACGCGGGGCGTAGACATCGGTGCGTCCGAATTCCTTCGCGGTCAGCTCGCGCAGGCGTGTCAGGCAGGGTGCGCCGTTCTCCTCATTTCGGAGGACCTCGACGAACTGCTCGCTCTCTCGCACCGCATCGCGGTCATTTTTCACGGGCGCATGATGGGTAGCCTCGAGCGTAGCGAGGCAAGCGTTCAGCGTATCGGCCTGATGATCGCGGGTGAACAGGCCGCGTAGCAGCACGGTCCAAGACGAAGGGGAGGGTGACCACACCCTCCCCTTTTCTGGTCTCGAGTTCAGCCCTACATGCCCGCTTGCCGGGCGAGATAACGGCCCGCTTGCAACACGCCGTACCACCAGCCGGGAAAGAGACCCAGGGCGACAGTCAGCACCGCAGCGATGCCGATCGCCAACCCGGCGGTCGCGCTGCCCACCGGAACCGTGCTGCCAGTCGTACTCTGCGCCATACCTGAAGCGGTCTCGGTTGGGGCGTCGCCAAAGTACATCTTGGCAACGATCCGCAGGTAGTAGTAGGCCGCCAGGATGCTCGTCAGGATGGCAACGACTGCGAGCGCCGTGTAGCCCGACTCAAGCGCCGCGCGGAAAACCATAATCTTGCCTACGAAGCCCGCTAGCGGCGGCAGGCCGGCTAGCGAGAACAGGAAGATGGTCAGAGCCAACGCCAAGCGTGGACGGCTGCGCCCGAGACCCTCGAGCCGCTCGATATCGTCGTTACGCTCGTCGTCCCCGGTGAGTTCTGAGAGCACCGCGAACGCGCCGATATTCATGAAGGTATAGGCCGTCAGATACCAGATCGCCGCCTGAATACCGCCTGTATTGGCCCCCAGCACTGCCAAACCCAGGTAGCCCGCGTGCGCCACCGCCGAATAGGCCAGCAGACGCTTGAACCCGCGCTGCACCAGCGCCGCGAAGTTACCGACAACCAGCGTGAGTGCTACGAGCACGACCAGCATCTGGGTCAGGAAAGGGCTCAGGTCCGGGAAGATCAGACCGAAAACGCGTACCAACGCCGCGAAGGCTGCCGCCTTGACCACTACGCTCATAAAGGCCGTGACCGGAGTTGGCGCTCCGGTATACACGTCGGGCGACCACTGGTGGAACGGAACGAACGCTGCTTTAAACGCCAGCCCACCCAGAATAAACGCACCACCTAGTGTCGCCAGACCGCGCTGCATATATGCCGGGTCGAGAAGCGTCTGCACCACGCCCACATAAATGAATTGCCCGGTCGCACCGTAGAGGAGGGCGATACCGTAGATCAAAAAAGCCGAAGCGAACGCGCCCAGAAGAAAGTACTTCATCCCGGCCTCTTCCGAGTCGCGGTCTCCCGTGCGCCAAGCCGACAAAACGTAGACCGACAGGGAAAGGATCTCGAGCCCCAGCAGGAGCGTGATGAAGTCCCCGGCAGCAGCCATCACCATGCCGCCAGTCGCGCTCAGAAGCATGAGAGGGTAGTACTCGTACCCACCCAAATCACGCTCGACGCGGTCGAAGGAGAGTAGCAGAGCCAGCGCCGTACCCATGAGAATAAGCGCGTTGAACGCCACCGCCTGCGTGTCGGCGAGGTAGCGCAGACCGAACGCCGTGAGCGGTTCGGCGCGCCCCAACAAAGAGGCATTAAAGACGAGCGCCAGAAGCACTGCCCCGAGGCTCAACCAGGCGACGGGCCGGGTACTCTTCAGGCCCACGCCCGCGATGACCCCAACCGAGGCCGCGATGAGCAGCACCAAAGGGGGCGAAAAGGCCAGCCAGTTAATGTCCACCTTCTTCCCCCTCTCCTTCGTCGTGCTCGGCAGGTGCCGCCTCTTGCGATACGGGTGCGGCAACCACCTCGTCGAAAGTGGCAACCCGCGCCGACTGCGCTTCGATCTGACTCATATGCGGTTGCGGGAACACGCCGAACCAGAGGATGCCAAGGACAAAGGGAATAAGAGCAACGAGCTCGAGCCTCCCCAAGTCCTTTACCTCGTGCTGCATCGGTCCCTGATAGAGCCGCTGATAGAGGTTGACCCCGTAGACGCCCGCCGCGATCACCGAGAGCGTGGCAAAGCCGCCTAGCCAGGGATTGCGCTCGAAAGTACCCAAGAGACTCATGAATTCACCTGGAAAGTTGGACAATCCCGGCACCCCGATCGAGGCGAAGGTCACGAAAAGCATGATCGCCGCCAGCATGGGTGCTGGACGGGCCAATCCGCCGTACTCGGACAGCTCGAACGAGCCGCGCCGCGCGTAGAGCATTCCGCTTAGTAAAAACATCCCACCCGTCGAGAGCATCTGCGCCGCGAGCAGGTACATCGCCCCGTTCAAACCCGCCAGATACATCCCGAAGACACCGACCCCGACGATCCCCATATGCGAGAGCGAAGCGTAGGCCAAAAGCCTCTTGAGGTGCGTCTGCGTGGTGGCGATAAGCCCGGCGTAGACAGCGGTAAAGGCTGCGAGCGCCAGCAGATAAGGCGTCACCGCTTCGGCCCCGGCAGGAAAAAGCGGCAGCGCGAAGGCGAAGAAGCCCCAGCCACCAACCTTATAGAGCGTGCCCGCCACGTCGGCAACACCTGAAACGTGGTTCTGCTCGTGAAAGTCCGGCAGCCAGCCGTGGACAGGCCAAAGGGGCAGCTTGACTGCAAATGCCGCGGTAAACGCCAGAAAGAGCCATATCTGGGTAGTCGCGGGCAGGCTTTGCGTCGCGGGCAGAAGGTCCGACAGGCGAAAGCTCGCTGCACCCGAGAGCGGGCGGAGCGCCAGAATCGCCACCAGCATGATGAACGAGCCCGCGATGGCGTAGATCAGGTACTTGATCGCCGCTTCGCGCCGTTTAGCCAAACCCCAGCCACCCAGCATCACGACGCTCGGGATCAGGGTCGCTTCCCAGAAGACGTAGAAAAGAACGAGATCCTGCGCCAGAAAGATACCATTGAGACCTGCCTGCATGAGCAGCAGGAGCGCCAGAAACGTTCCTGTTCGGCGCTCGATCACAAACGATGCGTAGAGTGCCGTCGGAATCATTACGAGGGACGATGCAATAACAAGAACGCCACCGGCGCCCGCGGCCGAGAGCGAAAGGTAAACGCCAAATCCGGGTAGCCACGGAGTCTCGTAGGGGCCGACCTGGACCATGCCCAACGCGGTCAGAAAAGTGAAAACCGTACTGATGAGAACGACTGCCCGCTGCACACCTTTTGGTGCGACAAAGAGAAGAAGCCCGCTGATAAAGGGTAGAAGGAGCGCGGCTAAGGTCATGCGCCCACCAGCGAGAAGGCGACGACCACGACAAGCGCCACGAGGCCGAGAAGCATGAGAAGGGCGTAGAGACGCACAAACCCGGCCTGAAGCTGCGTCAGGGAGTCTCCGAGTGCTCCTAGACCTGAGACCGACTTTTGCAGGCCGGGACCGACGACGTCGTTATCCACCTCGTCGAAAGCGACGGCTAACGTTTCACCGGGCCGGACGAAGAGGGTGCGGTAGAGCGCGTCGAAGCCGAGCGCGGAGAACGATGCGTTGCGGAGAAAGCCTGCGGGTTTGAATGCGGCGACAAAGGAGGCGGGTTGTGCGTAGCGCAGGTAGCCGATGAAGAGCCCGAGGGCCGCTGCGATGACCGAAAGCAGGATAAGCAGCCATTCGATCGTGACAGGTGGGTGGCTGAAGGTCGCTGACGTATGGGACTCGAGCCACCCCGCCACTGCGTTAGGGAAAGCAAATTCCGGCAAGCCGATGTATCCGGCGAAGATACTCAAAAAGGCCAACACCAGAAGCGGCACGGTCATGACCTGTGGTGACTCGTGCAGATGCGCCCTGGCCTTAGCGCTCAGGCGCTCCTCGCCCGCGAAGACGCGGTAGTACCACCGGAACATGTAAAAGGCAGTCAGGACAGCAGTCAGGAGCAGAATCAGGTAGAGCGCCAGTGTTCCACGCCCTGCCAGAAGTTCAGAGGTATAAACGTGAGCCAAAATTGCGTCCTTACTGAAAAACCCGGAGAGTAGCGGCACGCCGGAGATCGCCAGCACACCGATGAGCGCGGTCGTCCCGGTCACTTTCATGTGCTTGCCGAGGCCGCCCATCTTGCGAATATCCTGCTCGCCACCCAGAGCGTGGATCACCGAGCCCGAGCCCAGGAAGAGCAGAGCTTTGAAAAACGCGTGCGTCAGGACGTGGAAGATGCCTACCCAGTACGCACCCACCCCGACAGCCACAAACATAAAGCCGAGCTGCGAGATCGTCGAGTACGCGAGAATCTTCTTGATGTCCTGCTGCGCGAGCGCCGCGAAGGCCGCGACGAGCGCTGTGATCGCCCCGACCCAGGCGACGACCACCGACGCTTCAGGCGTGCTCGCGAAGAGTGCTCCGGACCGGGCGATCAGGTAGACCCCCGCCGTGACCATCGTGGCCGCGTGGATGAGCGCCGAGACTGGTGTCGGACCGGCCATCGCATCGGGTAACCAGACATGCAGCGGCAGCTGCGCCGACTTTCCGCAGGCGCCCAGCAGGAAGAGCAGGCCGATAACCGTCAGCACAGCCGAACCTGCCGCTAAGGGCGCCGCCGCGTTGACCTCGGCGATATTGAGTGTGCCGAACGTCCGGACGGTCAGAAACATCGCCAGTAAAAAGCCCACGTCTCCGATGCGGTTGACGATAAAGGCCTTACGGGCGGCGTCGGCGTTTTCCCTGATGCCGTACCAGAAGCCGATAAGCAGGTACGAGCAAACCCCTACGCCTTCCCAACCCAGAAACATCAGGAAGTATGAGTCGGCCATGACCAGCGTGAGCATCGCCGCAACGAAGAGGTTGAGGCCCGCGTAGTAGCGGCTGATGCCGGGGTCGTGGTGCATGTAACCCGCCGAGTAAAGATGGATCAGGAAGCCTACACCCGTGATAATCAGCATCAGGGTGAGACTCAGCGGATCGATAACAAAACCGAGGTCGAGCCTAAAAGCGCCGCCCTGTAAAAACGACCAGAGCGGCAGGTGGGCGGTGCGCTCCGGGTAGGCCCCGATGCCGAAGAACGCGAAGAGCGAGAGGACGAAGGCCGCGCCGACAGCGCTCGTCCCGATGATGCCGGGGAGCGGCTCGCGCAGGCGTTTACCGAATAGGCCGTTGATGAGCGCACCCAAAAGAGCGACGAAGGGCGCAGCTATAGCCACGGATACGGGCGTCACAGGCGCACCTCCGAAAGGGTGTCCACATCGGCAGAGTGCCGGTAGCGGAAGATGGCAACGAGAATCCCGAGGCCAACCGCGACTTCGGCGGCGGCAACTGCCAGAATGATAAAGACCGCGCCCTGCCCTGAAAGCGCGACCTCTGAGCCCGACACCGTCCACTGCCGGGCGAAGGCAACGAGCGCCAGGTTGGCAGCGTTGAGCATCAGCTCAACGGACAAAAAGATAAGAATGGCGCTACGGCGCGTCAGCACGCCGAGGGCACCGATCACGAAGATGACAGCGCTCAGCCCCACGTAATACTCGGTCGGCACCATCTAGGCGTACTCCTTCTTACTGGCGAGTTCGCGGGCCTGTCCCAACCAGCCATCGCGCCGGATGCGGCCCCGAAATTCGTGCAACTGCTCGTCTAGGGCGTCGACTTCTGCTTCGGAGAGTGCGGCGATCTGGTCGAAGGAAGTGATGCCGTTCTCATTAAGGAGGCGCTCGAGCTTCGGCCCGATTCCTTTGATTCGCTTGAGGTCGTCACGCCGACTATCCGTAGAGGGATCAAGCGCAGCTTCAGGCCTCTCTTTATTTAGCGTAGCCGTGTCACTCTCTGCCGTGACGGGTTGTCCAGCCGCGGTGTTGCCCTCGGCGGCGATCGCGCGCCGCTGAACGAGCGCAACCGCACCGATAATTCCGGTAAGAAGCAGCACGCCGACGAGCTGAAAGGCGAGTATGAACTGGCTAAAGAGCGTCTCACCGATAACGTCCGCACCGCCACCCTGCAAGACCGCAGAAATGGTTTCATCACTTGGCAGCGTACTCGGACCGGAAAAGATCGTAATCAGTAGCGCCACCACCGCGACTGCCGCGAGTGGGTAGGCCGCAAAGCGCAGCCAACCGAGCGGGCTCGGTGTATCGTCACCCTGAGCGTTCAGAAGCATGATGACGAACAAAAAGAGCACCATGATGGCCCCTGCATAGACGATCACCTGAATCGCCGCCAGGAAGTGAGCTTGCAGCGTCACGTAAGTTACGGCGAGGGTCAGCAATGTGCCGACGAGCGACAGCGCCGCGTGGACGGGTTGCCTCAAGGTAATGACGCCGAGCGCGCCGACAACCATCACCACCGACAAGAGAATAAAACTCAGCATGGGGCACCCGGCATCAGTACTCGACTCCCTCGAGTTCCGCACGCGAGGGCGCCTTGAAACCGAGTTCGACGTCCGTGTCGAGCTTCTCGGCCTCGCGCCGCTGCCACTTCGAGCCCTTGGTCCCGACCAGCATATCCTCTTTACCGTAGGTAAAATCGCCGTACTTGAAGTCCGCGAGTTCGAACTCGTGCCCGAGAACAACAGCGCCCGTAGGGCACGCTTCCTCGCAAAAACCGCAGAAGATACAACGGAGCATATTGATTTCGTAAATCTTGGCGTAGCGTTCGCCTGGCGAGGTCGGGTTCTTCGGGTCGTTCTCCGCCGCTTCGACGTAGATCGCGTAAGCCGGACAGGCCGCCGCACAGAGCGAGCAGCCGATGCACTTTTCCAACCCGTTCGGGTGACGAAGGAGGTGATGACGCCCGCGAAAGCGCGCCTTCACCTCGGCTTTTTGTTCAGGATAAGAGATCGTCACGGGCTTTTTGAAGAGGTGCCCGAGCGTCACGCCCATCCCTTTGGCTATGTCTAAAACGCCCATAGTTCTCCTAAAGCGCGAACGCGATGATCGCCGCCGCTAAAAGTGCGCTTAAAAGCGCGATTTCGAAAAGCCAGATCCAGCCAAAACGCATGAGCTGATCGTAGCGGAAGCGGGGGAGCGTGGCGCGCAGCCAGATAAAGAGGAACATGAAAATCGCCATCTTGAGAAGCAGCCAGATAAAGGGCCACTCCGAGGCGCCGGGAATCACCGCATCGAGAAAGCCCGGCCCGCGCCAGCCGCCCAGAAAGAGCGTACTGATAAAAGCGGCAGCGGTCATCATGTTGACGTACTCGGCCATCTGAAAGAGTGCCCATTTGATCGACGAGTATTCGGTCAGGTAACCCGCGACGATTTCCTGCTCCGCTTCGGGCAGGTCGAAGGGGGTACGGTTGACCTCCGCGACCGATGAAATGACGTAGGTCACGAAAGACACGGCGAGCGGCAACCACAAGAGGGGGGACAGGCCCCAGACGCCAAAGTCGACGATCTCCCGCAGATTCAGCGTGCCGGCAATGAGGATAATCGTCAGCGCGGAAAGGCCCAGGCCCAGCTCATAAGAGATCATCTGTGCTGAGGAGCGCAAGCCCCCCAGAAGTGAGTACTTGCTGTTTGACGCCCAGCCCGCCAAGAAGATCCCGTAGACCCCCATGCTGGTCGCAGCAAAAACGTAGAGAAGGCCGATATCGAGGTCCATGATCCAGGGGTTGAAGCCGAAAAGACTTCCCGCCGGACCCGCAGGAATAGCCCCGAACGCCGAGAGTGCAAAGACGATACTGATAAAAGGCGCCATGAAGTAGACCAGGCGGTCCGAGGCCGAGACCACGATGTCTTCCTTAAAGATCGACTTGATGGCGTCGGCGATCGGTTGCAGGAGGCCAAAGGGACCGACACGATTGGGGCCGTAGCGGTGCTGCATCCGGCCCAGGATCTTACGCTCGACGACCGTCATGTAGGCGAAGGCGCCCAGGAGAACAAGGCAGAGGACCAGCGCCTTGACGAAGGTAACGATAAGCAGGTCGGTCATGCGCTTACCGTTTCGGGTTCTGGCACAACCTCGCCATTGACCAGACCGACGGCCTGGTCGAAGGTGGCGGGCAGCAGCATGACGCCCTGCGGCGCCTGTTCGGTGATTTTGACCGTTGCCTTGCGGGTAACGCCGCCGACGCTGAGCGTGACGGGTTTTCCGTCCTCGAGCCCCCCGGCATCAGCCGGGTTCACGCGCAGCTTGGCGTCGCCGTGCGCCGCGCGGAGCTTCGGATTGCGGGCGAGGCGCTCGAGCTTGAAGAGGCTCGGCGTAAGGAGCAGATTGCCCGTCACGGCTACCGTGGAGGTTTCGGCAACATCCTTGGGCGCAACGGGGGCGAGCACACCTTCGTCGGGCAGCGCCGCGAAGTCGATGTCGAAGGTCTTGGCGAGTTCGCGCCGCGCACTCCGCACACTGCGGCCCGCGAACCGGGTGCCGAGCGCCTCTCCGAGCGAACGCACGACGCCGAGAAAGTCTTCCGACGTGCCGCTGTCCACCGGCGCCGGGTAGACTCCCAAAAAGCGCCCCTCGAGGTTGACGACCGTGCCCTCTTTTTCGTAGCCCGTCTTGGCAGGCAACACAACGTGCGCGAGCCGCGTCGTATCGGTTTCAAAAGAATCGTGGACGACGAGCAGCTCGAGCTGCCCCAGGCGCGCCGCTACGTCGGCATTCTGCGCCGGGTTCAGGTTGGAAAGTATCAGGGCGCTACTCTGGGTCAGGAGCTTGAGGTAGCCTTCGTCCGAAACGACGCCGCTCGCTTCCAGCCCGTAGGCGTTGGCCGCCGGGCCGATCTTCATGACCTTAGCCCCGACGAGTTCGGCGAAGGCTTCAGCAGCCCGTGTAGCTTCAGCCGATGCCAGCACGCACGCACCCAGCACGACGACGGGGTTCTTCGCGTCTTTGAGGGCGCTCCGCAACTGCACCAGCTCTTTGGTCTCGAGCCCTACGTCTTTGGCCTTGCCCTTGTGTAGCCCCTCGAACAGCGCTTGCTCCTGCCCTGCCGGATAAACGAAGCTCTGGCCCGCATGACGCATCAGGTCGGTGCGGTAGGGCGCCGCCACCGTGAGGATGCCCGTTTTGCGCGGCATCCGCTCTTTGAGGCGCAGGTCGGCAATCGGGACACCGTGCGCGAGGAGCGCCGGGGGCGTCACGCCTTTAAGCGCGTCTTTGATGCGCAGGTCGAGGGTCGGCAGCTCTTCGGTCGGGTCGCCGACGACAAAGAGCGCGTCGCTGGTTGCCACGTCGGTGAATGTTGCCGGGGTGGCGCTGACGACCGACGCAGCCGGACGCGGAAAGTGTTCCGCCTGACCCTTGAGGTGCTCGGCAAGGGCACGGGCTGCGACGCCTTCCTCGAGCGTCGCGTCGCTGCGAATAGCCACCCCGAAATTACCCGAGAGCGTGCCGAGGCGTTTGGCGATGTAGGCACTTGCCTCTTCCCAGGTCGCGGGCTCGAGCTTGCCGTCCCTGCGAATGAGCGGCGTCTTAAGGCGGTCGGGCGCGTCGACATACTCGTGTCCGAAGCGCGTGCTGTCGTCGATCCAGTCGAGATTGACCTGCGTGTTACGCGCCGCCTTGATCCGCTCGATACGGCCCGTGCGGGCGTCGACCATCAGGGCCGCACCCGAGGCGTCGTCTAAGCTCGTCGTGCGGGTGTGGTCGTACTCCCAGTTGCGCCCGCGAAAACGGCTTGTCGCGTCGAGAAGTGCCCCGACCGGGCAGATATCGGTGATGTTGCCGCTAAAGTAGGTCGGCAAGCCCTCGTCCACAGTGCCGATGTAGGTGTGCCCACCGCGTTCGATAAAGTCGAGGACTTCGTCCCCCGGCACTTCTTCGAAGTAGCGCACGCAGCGCTTGCAGTGGATGCAGCGTTCGCGGTCGAGGGTGATAAGTTCCGAGAGCTCGTGGTGCTTTTCCTGGTGGCGCTTGTCGAACTGGAAGCGGGTGGTGCCCTCGCCGTACTCGTAGGCGCGGTCTTGCAGCTCGCACGCCCCACCCTTGTCGCAGACCGGACAGTCGAGCGGGTGGTTGATGAGTGTAAACTCCATGATCCCGGACTGGGCGCGGCGCACATCCTGCGACAGGGTGTCGATGACCATCCCCTCCATGATGGCGGTGGTGCAAGTTGCCATCAGGTTCGGGAAAAAGAAGATCTGCGGGTCGCCGTTCTCGTCCTTGACCCAGTCGTTGGTGTCGCGGTCCTTGCGCGGCGCGCCGACGCGCCCGAGGCACATGCGGCAAGCCCCGATGGGCGACATGTACTCCTGCGAACAGAAGTACGGCACGTCGTAGCCCGCCGCGAATACCGCGTCGATAGCAGACGTGCCCGGCTCGAGCTCCAGCTCTACATCGTTGACTTTGACTTTCATACTCGCGTCCTCGGGATCATTCGGCCCACCATGTGCGCTTTTTGTACTTGGGCTCGCCGTGTTCGATCAGGTATTCGTACTCGTCGCGGAAGTGCTTGAGGCTGGCCTGCACCGGCATCACGCACGAATCCGCCAGAAGGCAAAACGCCGTGCCGCGCATATTCTTGAGCATCCCCTCGATAAGCTCGAGGTCGCCCGGTTCGCCGAGGCCGGAGAGCAGCTTCTTGAACATCTTCGGCAGCCACGTCGATACACCTTCGCGGCAGGGCGTGCACTTCCCGCACGACTCGTGCGCGTAGAAGCGGGCCACGTTATACATGGCGTCGACGATGCACTTGTCTTTGGGGATGAGGATGACGCCGCCCGTCCCCAGCATCGAACCTTTTTTGGAGACCGAACCGTAGTCCATCGGGGTGTCTAACGTGTCGTCATTAAAGGGCAGCATCGGCGCGGACGAACCGCCGGGGATGAGCGCCTTGACCTCGACCGTCGGGCCGCCACCCATATCGTAGAGAAGTTCGCGGAAGGTCGCGCCGATCGGCAGTTCGTAGACGCCAGGACGGGCCACCGGGCCGCTGATCTGAAAAAGCTTGGTGCCCTTGGAATCCTCGGAACCGATAGAGGCGAACCAGTCGGCACCCTTGCCGATGATGTGCACCGCGTTGACGATGCTCTCGACGTTGTTGATGGTCGTCGGTAGCCCGTAAACGCCCGCCTGCGCCGGGAAGGGCGGCTTGAGCCGTGGGTTGGCCCGCAGTCCCTCGAACGAGTTCATCAGCGCGGTCTCTTCACCGCAGATGTACGCGCCCGCACCCCTGTGCAAGATCACATCGAAGTCGAAGCCAGAGCCGAACACGTTCTTGCCGATGTAACCTGCTTCGCGTGCATCTTTGATGGCCTGATACAGGTGCTCGTAGGCGGTGTAGTACTCGCCGCGAATATAGATGACGCCAATGGTCGCCTCAATGGCGTAGCAGCCGATCATCAGCCCTTCGATAAGCTGATGCGGGGTGTCCTCGAGGATATAGCGGTCTTTGAACGAGCCCGGTTCGGACTCGTCGGCGTTGCAGACCAGAAAGCGCTGCCGCCCGTCGGGTTTGGGCATAAACGACCACTTGAGGCCGGTTGGAAAGCCCGCGCCCCCGCGCCCCCGAAGGCCCGCACGCTTGACCTCCTCGACGACTTCTGTAGGCGACATAGTGGTGAGCGCCTTTTTCACGGCCTCGTACCCACCGTGCTCCAGGTACGTCGCCAGCGTATGCGAATTCTCGACCCCGGCGTACTTGTAGATCGCCACCTCGAAACGCGGGTCGTGGCGACTGCTGATGAGTTGCGGTTTATCCGCGACTGTGGTCATAGGATTCCTCTATACACTTCAGCCATCGCTACCCTCCGGCGTCGCAAACGCAGCCTTCTCTGCGCCTTCGTTGTCGCCACTGCGCGCCCGCTCGACCTCGGGCACCTCACCGCGCCGGAACGCCTCGAGGATATGCTTGCAGCGCGAACGCGTGACGTTCTCGTAATAGGTATCGTTAACCTGCAGCACGGGCGCACTGCCACACGAGCCCAGGCACTCGACTTTCTGCAGGCTAAAAAAGTCCATGCCGTCGGTTTCCCCGTTGACGAGGCCCGTTTCCTCGGAGATGAAGTCGTACATCTCGTCCGAACCAGCGAGCGAGCACGAGAGCGTGGCGCAGACCTGCAGGTGATACTTGCCGACAGGCTGCTCGTGATAGGTAGAATAGAAGCTCATCACGCCCTTGACCTCAGTCGCGTGCATGTCGAGGATGTGCGCGATCTCCTCGATACGCGCTTCGCTCACATGCCGCTCGGCGTTTTGCACTTCCCATAACAGAGGCATGATGGCGCTGCGACGACCGTAGTCGGGGTAGCGCCCGAGGATTTCGTCAAGCAGCTCCTGCTTGTCGGCAAAAAAAGGTTTGATGGTTGTAAGTTCAATCATTTCTCGTCGTCTGCTCCGCGCAGGTCACTTCGGTTGAGGCTCGAGACAGCCGTCGCCGTCAGTTCCCTTCTCACTTGTCAACGTCTCCCAGCACCGGGTCGAGCGTGGCGATATTGATGACCATGTCGGCAAAGAGGCCACCCAGGCAGGCAGGCTCGAGGCTTTGAAGGTTGATCAGGCTCGGCACGCGCACCTTGACGCGGTAGGGCATCGAGCCCCCATCCGAGACGAGATAGTAGCCGAGTTCGCCACGCGCCGATTCGGTCGGGACGTAAACCTCGCCGCGCGGCGGGTGAAAGCCCTCGGTGACGAGCTTGAAGTGGAAGATGACCGCTTCCATCGAGGTCTCGAGTTCACTTCTCGGCGGCAAAGAGATACGCCGGTCGGGATCGCGGATGGGGCCGGGCTCGAGCCGATCGAGCGCCTGCTCGATAATCTTGAGACTCTCCTCCATCTCGTAAAAGCGCATCAT
>JBMDWS010000303.1:0-2508 GCA_048594695.1 Truepera sp.
CACGAGGCGGTCCATGTAGACGCCCATGGTGTAGCCCCGCGTCCCTGCGCTGTTGATGAGCCCCTGCGCCATCAGGCCGGTGCTGAACTGGCCCATGTACGCCAGGTCGCCTGTTGCGCTCCAGATGTGCAGGCGACTGGCACCGTCCCAGCTCTGCTGAATGGCGTAGAGCTTGGGCCCCGGCTCGATGCGCTGCTTGACGCTCAGGGTTTCAGGCACGAACGTGTCCTGAGCCGCAGCGTGAGGCAGTAGAAGTGGCACCAGGGCCAGAAGTGCGAGCGCAGTGCGCCAGAGGCGCAGGGCATGACGCGGGCGAGTTCCAGAAAATACTTCGACGGCTATTCGTACGCTCTTTAAGATTCCGCTCAACTTGGCACCTCGAGGTTCTGCGATGAAATACATGGACGCGGTTTAAACGCTGCTCTGGCCCTGAAACGAGCCCTCACTGCCTCCCCCCGGATCGAAATGGGGCCGAAAGGTCGAGGCGAACAGGGCGGTGAACCCGTACCGATCACCCCTGTTAGGACAAAATCTCCCGACCTCGTGACCCGACCACCACACCGCTTTGTGCAGGGTGTAGTTCATTAATGTCACACTTTGCAAATTTGTGTCAAATCAACCTATATTCTTTGCCTAAAAAACGCATATCGTTCGCATTTGTTTTTACGTTTTTCATAAACTCTCTGTGCATGTGTGAGTAGCATCGTCTAATTCCCCTGATGTGGGCTTCCTCAGTGCTTTGCTGTGGGGCAGAGCGGAAGCTCGAGCCCGCACGGCGTGTCATAGAGTGGTAAGCATGAGGCTCGAGCTGACCACCCCTGCGCTGCTTTTCCCCGCGATTTCGCTCCTGCTGCTGGCCTATACCAACCGCTTCCTGGCTATCGCCAACCTGATTCGCAAGCTCCATGAGCGCTACACGGAAGGGCACGAGGCGACGGTTCTGGGGCAGATCACCAACCTGCGCCGCCGTTTGCGGGTGATCCGGCTGATGCAGGGGTTAGGTGTGAGCGCCTTTTTTTCCTGCGTGTTTTGCATGTTCCTGCTTTTTGTTGGGCTTGTGGCGCTGGCTCAGGGTGTCTTCGCGCTCAGCCTGCTGCTGCTGATGGTGTCACTGGCGCTCTCGGTCTACGAGATCCAGATGTCGGCGGGGGCGCTCAACCTGCAGCTCGCCGACCTCGAGGAAGCCCAGAGTGAACGCGAGGGCCTCAGCGAGCGGGTCAAGCGCCGCTTTACGCAGCGCAAATCCTAGCCTCCAGGGTCCATAATGGGTGCCATGACCCTGGAAACCTCGCCGCAACCCTCGCAATCATGGGTACTCGAAACCGAACGCCTGCGGCTGCGGCGACTCTTGCCCGGTGACCTCGCCGACCTCTATGCGCTCTACCGCGACCCCGAAATCCGGCGCTATTTCCCCGAGGGCGTTCTCAGCTACGAGGACACCGAAGCGGAGCTGACGTACTTCCTCCATGGGCACCCGAAAAACCCGGACCTCGGGCTGTGGGCGACGATCCTCAAGGAGACAGGCGCGTTTATCGGGCGCTGCGGGCTCCTGCCCTGGACGCTCGAGGGTCTCCCTGAAGTCGAGGTGGCGTTTTTGCTGGACAAAGCCTACTGGGGGCGCGGGCTCGCCACCGAGGCTGCCGAGGCCATCGCCACTTACGCTTTTGAAACGCTCGAGCTGACGCGGCTCGTTTGCCTGATCGACGAGGAGAACACTGCCTCGCAGCGGGTGGCGGAGCGAATCGGTATGACTTTCGAGCGGGCGATGGAGGATGAGCTGGGGCCATTCTGGCTCTACTCGTTAGACAAGCGCTCGCAAGGTACGGAAGGGTAAGTCCGTGGATCAGGCCGGGTTGTGCTGAAGTTGCTGACGCTTTCGGACCGCAGCCTTGCGCTCTGGACGCTGCGTATCTTTATGCCTGCGGCAGTGCTGTTGGGATTTGTCTTCATGACCTTTCTGGAGTTTTTGCTTTCTGATATCTCGGGTCTTTCAGCGTGCATACCAGGTACCAGTTTGTGCTGGGGAGAATGGGCGGGAGAGCTACTGACCTACGGTTTGGCAGGCATTCTTTTTGTTCTCCTGCCTAGCATCTTGGAACCTGATGAACCCTTCTCTGCAGCTGTCGTTTTCTATGGTGTGGGCGTCATCACCCTGCTCAGTTTATCTGCGGGTTCTGGTTGGAACAATGTGTGGCGCTCCTGGCCCCAGGTTTTGTCCCCTGTTCTTACCGGTCTGGGCTGCGTCTTGCTGGTTGGGCGCGTGCGGGGGTATCGCGGTGTGGCGCACGTCTTCGTGCCGCCACTCGGTCTGACCCGGCGTGAGCGTATCAGCCACGCCCTGCGCCGGGTTTCGATGATTCCGCTCGCACTGGTGATTGTCCTTTCCCTGACGAAAGGGGCCGCCGCGACGGAGGATTGGATTTACGCCCAGTGCCCGCCGGACAGCTACTTCGAAGGAAACGATAGCGTGCCAGAGTCTTGTGGCAAGCCGTCCATAGAGCGGCTTGT
>JBMDWS010000304.1:0-17012 GCA_048594695.1 Truepera sp.
GTAGCCGTACTTGGGCGGCGCGAAGAGCGACAGGAGGCCCTCGAAGGGCTTGACCCAACCGGGGTTCTCGAGCTTGACCGGAATCTCTTCGTCGTGGTGATCGTCGGCCCGGCGGCTCTCGACGATGACTCCCGTTCCAAACTGCTTCTCGAGCGCGGCAACGACCCGCGCCCGCTCGTCGCTCGGAACCAAGCCTTCCATGCCACACGAGTAGCGTCCGCCTGCCAGACCGTCCATTGCCCCGTAACGAGCCTGATAGTTGAGTGAGGCGTCGCGGACAGCCACGAGCTTTGGACCCTGCGCGTCGGCGAGCGCCTTTAGTTCAGCAGCAACGCTTGCCTGGCGCTTGGGCAGCGCCTGCGAGCGCTCCTCCATCAGGTGAACCGCTTTGGCGGTACCCTCTTTGGCGTAGCGCTCCGGGAGCCGCAGCTCGGCAAGGCCAAGACGCGACAAAATACCCTGAAGTTCCTGCGCGTCGGCTTTGAGGGCTGCAGCGACCGCCACATAGGCTTTGCCCTGCTCCTTGAGCGCCAGGTCGTGACGTTCGGGAAGGATCTCCTTGAGCGTGTCCTGAAGCCGGATCAGCGCCTCGCCGTTCGGAATGTAAAAGGCTGCCGTCGAGAGATAGCGGCTATTCTCGAGTGCTGCCAGCATAGGCGCGAGATCGCGGAACTGCGGCAGGTAGGTGTTTATAACCTCGAGCTCGTCCCCGATTTCACTGCGCTCGGCAACGAGCCTGTCGGCTTGCGCGCCGACGTCGTCTAGGTAGCTCTGGATTTCGCCGAGGCTGGTGGGCAACTTTTCCCGGCTCGCCCTGGCGCGCAGCGCCGCTTCGTCGAGCTCGAGCATGGTAACGAGGCCCTCGCTACGGGCCACAGCCGCCTCCCAGGCAGCGCGGCTGTCCTTGTCGGCCCCACCGAGTTCGAACGCACCAAGCCCTTCGTCCTTAAGCGGAACAAGGTGGACTACCCCCAGCCCTTGTAGGCTGGCGAGCAGCTCCTTGGCAATACTCTTGCGCCCGACGACGAGTAGCTTGTCCATCTGCGCGATCACGGCAACACCTGCTCCAAAACCCACTTGACCGCGTCGCCCTGCTTGACCGAAGCGACACCATCGGCCCGGGCAACTTCGCGTTCGGCTTGCGCCAAGACGTCGCTACGCGCCGACGCGCTCTCGCTTTCGGCAGCTTCGCGGCGTGCCTTGCTCGCAGCCTCAGCGCGTGTTTGAGCCTGCGCCAGGATATCGGCAGCCTTGCGCTCTGCGTCTTCGACGAGCTTGGCAGCCCCTCGCTTGGCCTCTTCGACCTTGGCGAGCTGCCGCGCTTCTTCGTCTGCAAGACGTTGCAGCAATTTTTCGCCCTGAGCTTCCAACCGGCCCTCCTTTCTTTTATGGTCAAGACACACGTGAACCCGCTCGAGGCACAAAACGACCTGAGCCCCGAAGGTAAAAATGTGCGCCTTACGGCATAAAAAAACGCGAGTGTAGAGGTACGTCGCGCTTTACACTTGAAAGCATAGCAATCCTCTCATTCAAGTGTCAACGAAAAAAGATGGGGGGGGGCGCGCATAGCCGCGAACGCGCCGGTTCCTGGCACAGGGGATTCTTGCCGCGCTGGAGCCACTTCGTCGGGCATCTTCGCGCTCGGCGGTTAGAGCCTTACATCAACACGAAGCTGCAGGATAGGGGCATATGTCTCGAGAGTCGCCAGAAGCTCGCCGCCCGGGCTGAACTTGCGAATGGCGCTGCTACCCCGCTCGGCGGTAAAAAGGTTGCCCATCTCATCGACACCCAGATCGACAAGGGTGTCGGGGCGGGGCGGCTCGCCCTCGGTGTAGTGGAGCGCGAAGGTGTCGAACGAGGCACCCTTGACACCGATGCGGTGGACCTTGCCGCTTGCCGCCTCGGTCAGGTAGAGATCACCACCGCCAAGCGCAATCCCACTCAGGGGCCGTAGCGCGGCGTGGGTTTCAGCGGCCTGCTCGGCCTGCTTCGCCTCAGAGGCGCGGAAAGCCCAGCGGTTCAGGTAGCGTCCGTCCGAAGAAAAGTGCTGGACTTGACGGTTGCCGTAGTCGAGGACGAACAGCTCACCCTCATGGTTGACCAGCAGGTCGCGCGGATCGTTAAAGAGCCCCGTGCCGCTGCCTGCACCGCCAAACCCACTAAGGTAGCTACCTTCCGGACTGAAATGCTCGAGGCGGTGAGTCTCGGCGTCGAGCACCCAGAGGCTGTCGTCCGGGGCTACGGCGAGCGCGACCGGGCGCAGGAACTCCCCTTCACTCAGCCCATAAGCGCCGAAGGACAGGAGCACGTCGCCCGTGGGCGAGAGCTTATGCAGCATGGCGTATTCGGTGTCCGGGTTTACTTCCTCGAGGACTGCTACGTACAAGTTGCCCCGGCTGTCGGCGACGCAGGCCTTAGGAGGTGCGGGCAGCGCCTGACCGATGTCGCCTAGAGCCATACGCAGGTTGCCGACCGTGTCGAGAACATGCAGACCCGCACCACTGGTCGCCTCGATCGCGCAGAGCAGGCGACTGCGCGGTTCCTCGTCGGGAGCATCGAAGCCTTCACTGAGACGGTAGCCGACCTCGGCGAGGCTTGGGCGCGCCTCGGGCTCTTTCTGAACCATCTGCATCACGAGGCGGTCGAGTGCCAAAGGGATGCGGGGCTCGAGCTGCCGGGGGGGTGGCGGCAACTGGAAGATCTGCTGGTGCAAGATCACTTCGTAGCCTCCGCGAAAGGCAGCCTGCCCGGTAATCAGTTCGTAAAAGACCAGCCCCAGCGAATAGATATCGCTGCGCTCATCCGTGCGCAATCCGCGCGCCTGTTCCGGCGACATATAGGTCGGTGTGCCGATCCGCGCGCCGAGTTGCGTCAAGCGAGTCGCGGCTTGACCGCCCGCGATACCAAAATCCATGAGTTTGAGCGCGTCCTGGGCAAAACCGTACTCCATGCGCGCACGGTCGCGCAGCATCAGGTTGGCGGGCTTGATGTCGCGGTGAATGACCCCTTCCCCGTGAATATAGCCGAGAGCCCGCACCGCCTGCGCCATAAGCTCGCAGCTCGCGGTGTAGTCGAGGCGGTGCTCGGGATTGTCGAGATAGTGCTCGAGGCTCTTGCCCTCGACAAACTCCATGACCATGTAGTGCTTGTTGCCGACACAGCCGTGTTCGAAGGTCTGGACGATGTTGGGATGCTCGAGGTGTTGCACGACCTCGGCCTCGCGGTGGAAACGGCGGACGAACTTCTCATCCGTGACGTACTGCTCGGAGGGAATCTTGAGCGCCACGATTTCGTCGTCGCGTTTCCGCCGTGCACGGTATACGCTCGCCATCCCACCCGAGCCGACCTTCTCGAGGACTTCGTAACCCGGAATGTCCCAGAGGTCGAAGGGTGAGGTGGTGTCAGGTTCCTGCGTGGAGGCAAGGGTTCCGGCGAAGGCGCCCGTGCGCTTGGTCGAGCGCCGGCTCGGGGCCACACGGGGGGCTCGAGCGGGCCGGGCGGGCGGCAGAAAGAGCCCCAGCCCGACCGTCATGAGAAGCAGCGGGGCAAGCTGGGAATCGAGCCCCGTCATCGCCGTTAGGACCGTAGTGGGAAAAAGCAGGGACGCGAGGACCGTGACGCCAAACGCAACGGGGCGGCGCATCAATGCAACGAGTGCGAGAAACCACAAGGCTGTTCCGAGCCAAACCATAGAATCCAGGCCTCCACAGCGAGCAACTCGCCGCTCTTGGTAGTCTATAGCCTAGCTTTTGGGGTCTTACAAAAAATGCACGCTGCGCACACGGTCTTTCCCGAGGCCGAACCTTACGGTAGCCCGCGCTAGGCCGCATGAGGAAACCCCGTCAGTTCCCCTTGGGACGCGGACGCTTGATGGTTTCGACGTAGGGGTAGTCCTCGAGCCAGCGCCGATAGAGCGAAAAGAATTCGCAGGCTTCATCGGGATTTGTGGGGTACTCACGAATCCTGAGGTACGCCGTGTGACCGTTCTCGAAGCGAAAGGTCGGTGTACCAAAGACGTTCAAGGTGACCGCTTGGTGATGTTCCTGAGCGAGCGCCGTCCGCCGCTCGGGATCGGCAAAGTCGCTCTCGAAGCGGGGCAGCTCGAGGCAAGCTTCCTGCGCCACTTCGTGCACGGTCTTGAGGGAAAAAGGTTTGTGATCCCGGTGCCGCGCGCGCATGAGCCCCAGCCGAAAGCGGTCGTGCGCCGTCTGCCCCTGAAGACGCGCGGCACACGAGGCGAGAAAAGGCAAGAGGCCTTTGTCGTTGGTGTCGTCATAGGTCAGCTTCTGGTTCCAGAGCTGCCAGCCGTCGTCGCCTTCATAATTATTTTGGTAGAGACTGAAGTGTCGCCAGACGAACGTGAGGCCCAGCGCCGGTCCGACCAGCTCCGCGAGCTCCGCACCCCGCCAGGCAAAAGGGCAAACATAATCGAAATAGACCGTGACGGTTTCGGGCATAGCGACATTAAATCCCCCGGGAGAAAAAAGTCTGGTAAGCCGAAAAACAGCCCCGGTAACGAAAGTGTCGTACCGGGGCAGATGAACCGTTGACGCAGCGGAGCGTTAGTTCTCGCCCGTATGCGGCCGGGGCGGTTCGGCGATCGTGCCAAAACGCGCCTCGTACTTGCTCACATTGTCCTGCAAGGAGCGCAGCAAGGCCTTGGCGTGTTGCGGGCTGGTAATGATGCGTGAGCCGATAAGGGGCGGCTGCCCCGGATAGGCGAGGCCAAAGTCCATGATGAATTCACCCTGGGTATGGGCGATGATCGCGACGTTGGCGTAGCGCCCCCGCGCCACCTCTTTATCGAGCTCGAGCTTGATCTCTTGCCTACTCATGCTTGCCTCCAGACATAACCGCTTATGCAAAACGAGCGGAAGACGCTCCAGCCTACCCCACCCGCGGCTCGGGCAGCGTTTAGGCAGGATCTGCTTCCGCGAGGGAAAGCTCGAGCAGCAAGCGGCGCAGACCGAAGCGTACCCGGTCCACCTCGTCCTCGTTCGTGAGCAGGACAAGACTAGCAGCGCCGGATTCGTCACTGCTTGGCGCGCGCGTGAGAAGCAGCGTTCCCGACGCGAAAGAGAGCGTCGTCTGGCTGGCGACGTCGGCACCGAGAAGCTCGGTCAGCAGGCGGTTCGAAGCGAGGCAACTCCCGAGCATGGAGGCAAACACCGTGAGATCGCGCCCGGCAGCGCGGTTATCCAGGATTTCGCCACGCGCCGACACAAAAGCGGCACCCTCGACGCCACCGCCCTCCAGCAGCTTCTCGAGCAGCTCGCCCTGACGCGACGTGGTCATCTGTGCGCTCTTTTCATTCCAGCAGTCTAGGTGTGCCGCCACGTCCATACGTATGGAAAATTCGTCTTTTGCCCGATGCGACCGCTCCTGCACCCACTACCCGGACCACAGCCCCGAGCCTGCAAAGGTTCCAGACAGTCTGGTAACCTGACCCATGCCCGAACTCCATATTCACGCCGAGCCCGGCGACGTTGCGCCGCTCGTTTTGCTGCCAGGCGACCCGAACCGCGCCCGCCTGATCGCCGAAACATTTCTCGACGCGCCCACCTGCTATACCGACTACCGCCAGCTCCTCGGCTTCAGCGGAACTTACCGGGGAATGCCCGTTTCGGTCCAGACGACCGGCATGGGCTGCCCGAGCCTGGCTATCGTCACCGAAGAGCTGATCCACCTCGGGGCCAGGACGCTCGTTCGAGTCGGTACGGCGGGAATTATCGCGCAGGAGGTCAATCCGGGCGACCTGATCGTCGCAGCGGGCGCGGTGCCGGGCGACGGCACCACGCAGCAGTACCTGGGTGGGTCGCCTTACGCGCCTATTCCCTCTTTCCGTGTGACCCGGGCCTTGGCTGACGCTGCCGCGGACGCACACGTCGGGCTCATCCAGACGGAGGACGCGTTTTACGCGACTCAGCCCAGCGATGTGGCGCGCCTCGCCGAACGCGGCGTTCTGGCTGTGGAAATGGAAGCCTCGGCCCTCTTCCTAATCGGCAAGCTGCGGCGCGTCGAGACGGGTTGTGCGCTCGTCGCCTCGAACCGCATCGGCGACCCGGCTTTTATCGACCCGGACTTTTTAAAGTCACGCGTGCTCGAGATGGCCCGCGCCACGCTCGAGGCAGGACACAGCCTTTACGGAGCCCAGACGTGAGCGACCCGCTCCGGGTCGCCGTCGTCGGCGCGGGCACCATGGGCGCGGGCATCGCCCAGACCTGCGCGGCCTCGGGCCTTCACGTTGTTCTCTACGACACGGCTGAGGCAGCCCTCGAGCGGGGTCACAAGACCATCGACTCGAGCCTCACCCGCTTCGTCAAGAAGGGCACGCTAACTGAGGAGGAGCGGCAGGCCACCTTGAGCCGCGTCGAGACGACTTCCGACAAAAACGCCCTTGCCGACGCCGACCTCGTGATCGAGGCCGTGTTCGAGAAGCTCGCCGTCAAGCTCGAGGTGTGGGAGAGCCTAGATGGCCTCTGCCGCCCGGACGCGCTGCTTGCGACCAACACCTCGAGCCTCTCGGTCACCGAAATCGCCACCCGGGTCAAGACCCCCGAGCGCTTCTGCGGCCTGCACTTTTTCAACCCCGTGCCGCTCCTGCCGCTCGTCGAGGTGGTTCAGGCCCAGCAGACGTCGCAAGAAACGCTCGAGCGGGCCACAGCCTTCGTCGAAGCCATCGGCAAAACGCCCATTCGCTGTCAAGACAAGCCCGGCTTTATTGTCAACCGCCTGCTGATTCCTTACTTGAGCGACGCGGTGCACGCGCTCGCCGAAGGGGTCGGCAGCCCCGAAGACATCGATACGGCCATGAAGCTCGGCGCGAACATGCCCATCGGTCCACTCGCGCTTCTCGATCTCGTCGGACTCGACGTCGGACTCGCCGCCGCCGAGTCGCTCTACAGCGAATTTCAGGACCCCAAGTTCCGGGTGCCGCCGCTCCTGCGCCAGATGGTGCGGGCGGGCAAACTCGGGCGCAAGAGCGGTGAAGGCTTTTACCGCTACGAGGACTAACAAATACCAGATATTAGGAGACACTATGACCCACTCGCATGACCACGATCACGACCATGAGCATGACCACGACGACCTAGAGCTCGAGGATCTGACCTCAGAACTGCGCTTCGTACAGCTTGACGTGGAGGACGAAATTGCCGTCATCACCATCGACCGCCCCGAGGCGCTCAACGCCCTGAACAACGAGGTTTTAAACGAACTCGGCGTGGCGCTCGAGCTCGCGCAGGCCGACATCGGCGTGCGCGCGCTGATCCTGACGGGCTCCGGGCGCGCGTTCGTCGCCGGAGCGGACATCGCCAACCTGCAAAAACTGAGCGATACCTTTAGTGGGCGCGAAGGGGCACTCGCCGGGCAGGACGTGATGAATACGCTGGCCGCTCTGCCTATCCCGACGATTGCCGCTATCAACGGCTTCGCGCTCGGGGGCGGGCTCGAGCTGGCGCTCGCCGCCGACCTGCGCGTGGCGAGCCGCGAGGCTAGGCTGGGCCTGCCGGAAGTGGGTCTGGGGCTTATTCCAGGCTACGGCGGCACGCAGCGTCTACCCCGGCTTATCGGTCAGGCACGCGCCTTCGACCTCATCTTCACGGGACGGCACGTCGGGGCCGACGAGGCCCTGCAGCTCGGCCTCGTCAACCGTGTCGCGGACGACGCCCTCGCAGAGGCCAAGGCGCTAGCGGCGCTTACGCTCAAAAATGCGCCTATCGCCATTGGTCTAGCCAAGGAAGCCGTGGTGCGCGGCCTCGAGCTTGGTTTGTCTCAGGGCCTCGAGGTCGAGGCCGATCTCTTTGGTATGGCGCTCGGCACCGACGACGCCAAGGAAGGCACGAGCGCGTTTCTGGAGAAGCGGGCAGCCGAATTCAAGGGGCAGTAATCCCTGCCCCGAACGCTACTCGGGTTTTGTCCAGAAGGTTTGGCCCAAGAGCGCCTCGAGGCGCTCGTTATGGGGCGCGAAATACGCCTCGAGTTGGGTACGAATGTCGGGCTCGAGGTTCGAGTAACCCCAGTTGTTGACGTTGCGGTAAGACTCTAACCGGTGCTCGGGCAGATCCAGAAATTGGATGGTCCGGGCATAGGCCCCGGCAGTGTCGCGGTAGAACGCCTCGCTCTCCAGCACAAGCATCTGCTCACGCGGAAACACCTTGAACCAGGTCTCGAGCTGCTCGGCGTAGTGCCCTTTGGCCTTGTAACTCTGGTGGATATGGCTCAGACCCCGTGCGAAGGCCCGCTCCTCCCCCATTCGTTCTCGCTCGGCGCGCAGGCGCTCCTCTTCGCGCTCGAGCGCTTCAGGAAACGTCAGGGTTTCGCGCTCCCGCCTGAGCGACATCTGATACTGCGAATAGGCGCGCTCGACGGGGTTTCGCAGCAGCACGATAAGCTTCATATCTGGATCGAATGCCTCTACACGCTTGGCAGCAAAGGGGGAAAAGATATACTCGGGGCTCGCCTCACCCGTTATTTGCCCCGGCTGCAACCACGACGCCGGAACGAAGTGCGCCCGGTACCAGGACTCGCCGCAGGCGTAATGAAAGTCGAAGAAGTGAACCTCCTTGACGACCGCCGAACGAATCAGCGGGTGAGCCGTGAGGTAGCTGTAGAGCGAGGTCGTGCCACCTTTTTGCACTCCGAGGATCAGGAACTTGGGCCGTGCACCCCGGCGCCCCAGCCATCGACCCAGCTGAGGACGGCGATGCGAGAGAAACTGCCTTGCAGCAGCGCCAAAGACCGAAGGGGGATCTTCGCGAGCATTACGAAAAAACTTGCGCCAGGCATAGTTCATACAGAAAGCATATGAGTTCAACACTCGCACGACCGTTACAGGCGTACCGAGAATAGATTTTTAGGCTAACTAAACCGTTTGTACTTTTGCTCCATGTACTCCAGCACTATCCTATCGACCCGTCCTTTTTCGACCAGCCGCTCCTCCAGGTTTTCTGTTCCGGCAAGGTCACGCAGGGCTCGCTCCGACGCGTCGTCCCACACGTCCGACGCCTCAACAGGCTCGAGATGCCCCGTTGCTACGAAGATGCGCCTCAAGCGCCCTGCGATGTCAGCGTCTATATTCAGCAGGTCGGCACTCCGGGGCCGCTCGAAAAAAATGCGCTGCAAGCTTAAAAGCCGCGTCAGCTCCGCTACGGGCGCATCATGATCGTCCACTCTAAGGTCGATGTAGCGGTCGTTGAAGCCGCCGTAGCCGCCCTCCTTACGCACCACGAGGAGCGCCGCAGACTGCCGCCCGCGCTTGTCGCCCCCGGCAGCGTCAGCCGCGGCGAGCGCCCCGATGAGGCGGTCGGCCAGCGCGCCGCCGCTCCCCTCGAAGGTTTCGGCGAGCGCGTCAACAACCTCCGGTCCCGTCAGGAGGTTGCCTTGCGCCGCGTACCCCGGGCCCGTCCGTCCCCCGGCCCAGGGGTGACAGTCGGATCCAGTAAAGGTGAAAGCGCGGCCCGCCGCGTCGACCAGCCCGTACTGCCGCTGACTATGCTGAGCGTCCGACTCGGCGAAAGCCTGATGGATAAGCTCGAGCGCAATTCCGCCACGCAGCGCCATGATCGTGCGCGGCCCGAAGGTCGTGTTGGCGTAGGACTGAGTCGCCACTGCGCCGAGCCCCGCCTCGGCGAAGGGCACGACTGCACCAACAGCCAGAAACTTCGAGGCTGTGGCGACCCCGAGATCGCCCGTTTCCGGGTCGAGCGCGACGATGGAAAAGGTGGATACAGCTCTGGCTTGGGACGTCACCCGGCGAGTCTAGCACGCACCCCGTCGGACTCTTGGGGCTCACCCCAGGATGCGACCCGGCGTAACGGCTAGGGTGCCGGAGCGGGTTCGACGGAAACGGTGATCGGTTTAGTCGTAAGCCCCAGGTTCAAGACGCTGTAACCCTCACCCACGTCGAGATCCCCCCAGTACCCGACCGTATCGGGGCGCTTGGTCAGAAGGAGCCGCACTCCGTGGCTCACAAATCTCTCGGTCGGTTTGCCCCCGAAGGCGAGGCCGCTCGCCTGGTTCTCGGGACTGTCCACGAGCGCTTCGGCGAGGTCAGCGAGCACACCCGGACCGAATACGTCTACGGCGAAAATTGTTCCAGCATCGTAGTAGTACCCAACTTCCATGATGTCCTGGCGAGTTTTGGCGATGCTAAACGCCCGCGTTTCAGGATCGAAACCGTCTCCATCAGCCAGAAAACTCACCTTCACGTCCCTGATGCGCTTCAGGTCTACCGCTGCGGGCAGCTCGAGAATCACCACGTGCCCGCTGCCAACAATCCGCCAGAGACCATCCTGCGGCACGACGAGCGCGGTATCCTCCCCGACACCCGCCCCGAGGGTCAGGTCGGAACGAACGAGCGCCCCGACGAGCCGCCCGAGCCGCCCACGCTCGACGAAATGCTGATCGAAAATCACGTCCTCCTCGAAGCCGAGTCCCCCTTTCAGCAGCACCGTATCTGGACCATCCGTCAGAGTGTCGAGGCTCGTGCCCCCGCCGATCATCACGCGGCTCATCATGGCGGCCCCGGCACTCGTTCCAGCCACGACACTCCCCCGCTTGAAAGCCCCGCGAATCGTTGCGAGGGCAGGTGTGTCACCCTGCGGCCCCAGCAGGGCTTCTGTGATACGGTTCTGGTCCCCGCCGACGAAAAAGTAGCCTCCGCAACCCTCGAGCTGGCCCAGAATCTGCCCGTCACGTGTGCTCGTCTCCGCATTGTCGACAGTGATATCTACGGCCTCCGATTCGGCTCCGTAGCCCTCAAAGTCCGTCACATAGCTCGCGGCGCTCGCCTCGGGTTCGGATGAGGCGGTCCCGAGCACGCAGATGGAACGCCTGCCCGCACCGTCGATCACGGCCTGATAGATGGGCGCGTTGTCAGGCTCGAGCGCCCCACCGATCACCACCAGCGTCCCCGCCGAGGCCGTCCCCAGCAGCGCTAGAACCAAGCCTGTCATTCCCAGTATCCTGTAATGCATCACACGCGCCTCCCTGTAAAGACGTAACCCTGAGTTGCCCCTTGTGCCCTCACATTACCCTCCAAAAGGCCCATGCTTAAATGGCGCTATGCCTTTTCGTCTCCGCTTGACGCTTATCTTCCTAGCACTTCTCGTGCTTTCGCTCATCACCGTGCCCCTGATCTACCCTGTAGCCGAGCTCGAGACCACCCCGCTGCGGCAACTCGCGGGCAAGGGCGCGACCTTCGCTGAGGTCGACGGAATCAACCTCCATTACAGCGAGATCGGCAGCGCGCCGCCGACGCTTCTCCTGCTGCACGGGTTCGGCTCGAGCACCTTCTCCTGGCGCAAGGTCACGACCCCGATGGGCGACAGGGCCCGCGTCATCGCCTTCGACCGGCCCGGCTTCGGCTTTAGCGCGCGCCCCGCCGTGACCGCCACAAGTAATCCCTACACGCCCGAAGCGCAGGTTGCCCTGACCCTCGGCCTGATGGACCGCCTGAACGTGCAACGGGCCGTGCTCATGGGCAGTTCGGAGGGGGCAGCGGTAGCCGTGCGAGTCGCCCTGGCCGCGCCCGAGCGTGTCGCGGGGCTCCTGCTCGTCAGTCCGGCACTTAGTAGCGGCGGGCCACCCGCCTGGGCCCGCGCCCTATTCAATACGCCGCAGGCCGCGCGCATGGGCCCCGTCATCATGCGGCAGTTTGCCGAGGAACCCGGTCGTGAGCTGCTGCGCCGCGCCTACGCCGATCCCAAACGGTTGAGCGAGGCCGACATCGCGGGGTTCGAGCGCCCTTGGCGGAGCCCGAACTGGGACCGGGCGCTCTGGGAAGTCACCAAAGCCAACGGCCCAAGCGATCTGTTTTCGCGCCTTGGCGACCTGCGCGTCCCAACCCTCGTCGTGACCGGGGCCGCCGACGGCGTTGTACCGCCCGAGATCAGTCGCCGCGCTGCCGACGCCATTCAGGGCGCGACCTTTGCCTCGCTGCCCGACTGCGGGCATTTGCCACAAGAAGAGTGTCCGAATAAATTTCTGTCGGCTGTCACGCCCTGGCTGAACAAGGCGCAGAATTCCGCGACAAATTAGCGTGAGAGGGAGGCAAGACCCGCGCCCGACGATCTAGGGACAGATCCGCCTTGCACGCAACCGGGGCAGCTCATATAGTTGCCTATGGCATCAGCCCCGCGCATCGGCGTCCACCCTGAACCTGCCACTCTTCTCCGTGCCCACGCCATTACCAAAC
This sequence comes from Truepera sp., assembly GCA_048594695.1. Taxonomy (GTDB): domain Bacteria; phylum Deinococcota; class Deinococci; order Deinococcales; family Trueperaceae; genus Truepera. The sequence continues at coordinate 12,197 of JBMDWS010000304.1, forward strand.
GTTTTCCCGGCGTCGTTGCCAACGACGGCGTGTCGCTCACGCTCCGCGCCGGTGAAGTGCACGCGCTGCTCGGCGAAAACGGGGCGGGCAAGACGACGCTCATCTCGATGCTCTACGGCCTCTACCCACCGGATGAAGGCGATCTCGAGCTTTTCGGCGAGCGCGCCCTCCTGCGCTCGCCCAAGGACGCACTTGCCCGTGGCGTCGGGCTCGTAGCGCAGCACTTTCTGCTCGTGCGGCGGCATACGGTTGCCGAGAACATCGCGCTCGGACTGCCCGGCACGCCTTTTTTTGCCCCGACCCGCAGGCTCAGGTCGCGCATCCGCGAACTCGGCGACCGCTACGGCCTCAAAGTCGATCCGGACGCCTACGTCGGCGACCTCTCGGCGGGCGAGCAGCAGCGCGTCGAGATTATGAAAGCGCTCATCCGCGAGGCGAAGATTCTCATCCTAGACGAGCCGACTGGCGTGCTGACGCCGCAGGAGGCCGAGGGGCTTTTCGAGGTCGTGCGGCGTATGCGGAGCGAAGGGCATGGCATCATCTTTATTACCCACAAGCTCGGCGAGGTACTCTCGGTTGCCGACCGCATCACAGTCCTGCGTAAAGGGAAGGTGGCGGGCACGCTGAACCGTGCGGACGCGGACGCCCGTACCCTCGCTCGCCTGATGGTGGGGCGCGACGTGGTCCTCTCCCGAGTTGCGCCACCCCCGCCCAAAGCGAGAAAGGTGCTCGAGGTGTCTGGCGTGAGCGCCAAGAACGACCGCGCCGTGCACGCACTGAAAGACGTGTCCTTTACGCTCTATGAAGGCGAAATTCTCGGCGTCGCGGGCGTCGCGGGCAACGGTCAGCTCGAGCTGGCCGAAGTCCTAACAGGCGAGCGCCCCGTGACGGACGGCAGCGTCCAGCTTCAGGGGAAAGACATGAGCCGCGCCGGCATTCGCGAGCACTTCGAGCGCGGCGTCGCGCATATTCCCGAGGAGCGCAACGGGGTCGGCGTGGTGCCGAGCCTGAGTGTCACCGAAAACCTCATGCTCCGGCACTACCGCTACCCACCCTTTTCGCGGGGTGGGCTGCTCGACGCGGGCGCGGCGCGGGACTTCGCTGAACGGTCTGTTCACGACTACAGCGTCGCAACGCCCACACTCACGACTCGCACGGGCCTTCTGTCGGGCGGCAACATCCAGAAGGTGGTACTCGCCCGTGAACTGGCCCGGCGTCCCAAAGGCTCCGTGCAACTTGTCGTGGCAGCGCACCCGACCTACGGACTCGACATCGGGGCGACCGAACAGACGCACGCGGCGCTCCTCGGTGAAGCCGAGCGGGGCGCGGGGGTACTGCTGATTTCAGAAGATCTCGAGGAACTCTTTCGGCTCAGTCACCGGATTCTGGTGCTCTTCGGGGGTGAGGTCATGGGCATCGTCGAGGCCGAGAATGTCGACCGCGAAGGGGTGGGTCTGATGATGGCAGGACAAAAAGCGACAGGGCAGGAACGTGCAGGGGCGGCCCATGCTTAGGCGGCTGGGCGGCTGGCGGCTCGAGCCTAGAGGCGCCGCACCGCGAGGGCTGGTCATCGCCGTATCTCTCGGCGCGTTCGTCGCGGCTCTCGTCGTAACAGGCCTGATTTTCCTAGGCTACGGTCACAACCCGATCACCGCCTACCGCGATATCTTCGCGAGCACGCTGGGCTCGTTTCGCGGCTTTGCCGAGGTGCTGCGCAAAACCATCCCCCTGCTTCTCGCCGGAGTCGGGCTGGTGCTCGCGCTCCGCGCGCAGTTCTGGAATATCGGGGCGGAAGGGCAAATTCTCGCCGGAGCGACGGCGGCTTCGGGGGTGGCACTCTTCGTTCCGCTGCCCGCGCCTTGGCTCCTTATCGTCATGTTTGCCGCGGGCTTTCTGGGCGGCGCACTCTGGGGGCTCGTGCCCGCACTCCTCAAGGTGCGGCTGGGCGTCAGCGAGATCATCACCACACTGATGTTCAACTACGTGGCCCTCTACTTCGTGCAGTACCTCATCTATGGCCCCTGGAAAGGGCTCAGCACACGCGGAATGCCCCTGACGGATACCTTTGTCCCGGCGGCGTGGCTCCCGACGGTTGCGGGCACGCGGCTGCACTGGCCGACGCTCGTACTCGGCGTGCTCCTAGCACTCGGTGTGGCTCTTCTCCTCAACAAGACCGCCCTCGGCTTCGAGACCAAAGTGCTCGGGCAGAGCCCCAAGGCCGCTCGCTACGCCGGGATCGACTTTACCCGCACGACAGCCCTGCTGGTTCTTGTCGCGGCGGGCGCGGCGGGCCTCGCCGGGGCCGGTGAGGTCGCCGGGATTCATCACCGCCTGCTCGAGCCCACTGACCTGTCGCTCGGGTACGGCTACACAGCGATCATCGTGGCACTCCTAGCCCGTGGCAATCCTATCGGGGCCATCTTTACCGCGCTCATGCTGGGTTGGGTCGCGGCAACTGGTGACGTGGTGCGGGTCACGCTGCGGCTCCCGGCTGAAATTACCGGCGTCATGAGCGGGCTGACCCTATTTTTCCTGCTTGCAAGCGAACCGCTGCTGCGCTACCGTTTACGGCGCGAACCCCCAGTCAGGGCAGAGGCCCCCGTGGCCCTGCGGGAAGGAAACTAGATGGACCTCGAGTCCACCCTCATCTCAATGGTCGCGCGCTCACTCGCCTTCAGCACGCCGCTGCTATGGGCCGCGCTGGGTGAGATCTACGCCGAACGCGCGGGCGTCGTCAACCTGGGCGTCGAAGGCATGATGATCCTGGGAGCCATAAGCGGTTTTATCGTGACCCAGGCGACGGGCTCGCCCTTACTCGGCATCGGCGCTGCCGCTCTCGCGGGTGGGCTCGCTGCGCTGCTGCACGCCTTCGTCTCGATCACCCTGCGGGCCAATCAGTACATCTCGGGCCTCGCCCTGACCATCCTCGGCCTCGGCCTCGCCGGACTTTTCGGGCGGGCATACGTGGGCATGCCGCTTGCTAACCCGATGCAGCCCGTGACGGTGCCGGGGCTCTCGAGCCTGCCCATCCTCGGCCCGGCCCTTTTTACAAATCAGCACCTCCTGACCTATGGTGGCCTCATCATGGCAGTCCTGCTCAGCATCCTGCTTTTTCAAACACGTTTTGGTGTCACTTTGCGTTCGGCAGGCGAATCACCGCAGGCAACCGACGCACTTGGCCTCAATGTGTTCGTCCTGCGCTACGGCTGCGTCGTTTTCGGCGGCCTCATGGCGGGAGTCGCCGGGGGCTACCTCTCGCTCGCCTACCGTCCGGCCTGGACCGAGGGCATGACCTCGGGTATGGGCTGGATCGCACTGGCGATCGTCATCTTCGCCGCCTGGAAACCCGTGCGGGCCATCGGCGCAGCATTTGTCTTCGGGGCATGTTTTCACCTGGCCTTTCGGTTGCAGGAATCGTTCCCACCGGAATTTTTGCAGATGCTGCCCTACCTCGTTACCGTCCTGTCGCTGGTCCTTCTGTCACTCGGGCGCGGCAGTAGACGAGCCGGTGCACCCGCCGCCCTGGGCGAACCGTACACGCGCGGTGAACGCTAAAAGCCGAGTGCGTGGAGCCGAGGGTCTATAGTGGCCTCGATAGACCCTTTGGATCAGGCCACCAGGAGGAACACGTGACCCGTGAGCGTTTTCGCCAGTTGAGCCCTACGACCCGCGTCGCCTTCGTCCTTATCGCCCTCGGCCTCATTATCCTGCTCGGTCGCCTGAGCCTCTTTTCCGGTGCGAGTCTCCTTATGCTCTCGAGGTTCTGGCCGCTACTGCTCGTCGGTTTCGGCCTCGATCTGCTCGGCAAGCGCCCACACCCGGCGATCTCGTATGGCATGCTCAGCGTCTTCGCGGTTCTATTCCTGGTGCTTTTCGGTCCAGCCCTCGGGCTAGCGGGTCGGCTCAGAGCAGAGACCTTCAGCGTTCCTCTGGGCACGACCCGCAGCGCCGAGGTCGACCTCGAGCCTGGCGCTGCACCTCTCGAGGTCAGCGCACTGTCAGGAACTGCCGACCTCCTGCGCGCCGATATCACGCACCGGAGCCGCGTCACGCTAAACCCCCGGGGTAGAGCCGACAAGACCGTGCGCCTCGTAGAGCGCAGCGGATGGTTAGGGACGAAGCCGACTGACGGAAGCTGGTCGGTCGGGCTCACGCGGGACGTCCCACTCGAGCTGAACGTCGACAGCGGCTCCGGCGCGGTCACGCTCGATCTGAGCGGGCTTGCCCTTCGGGATCTCGAGCTGGACGGGGGTGCAGGCAGAACCGACGTCACACTCCCCGCGAGCCGGGAGCGCTACGAAGCGAGCTGGGACGGCGGGTCCGGGCACACGAGCCTGACTATCCTGGAAGGCGCGACCTTCGACTTTGGGGGCGACGGGGGCTCGGGCGGGCTCGAGGTCGTCTTTGGCGAAAACGTCTCGGCGAGCCTCGAGCTAGATGGCGGCAGCGGCCCCATGACCTTCACGCTGCCCGAAAACACGGAAGCCCGTGTCGAGATCGAGGACTCGGGCTCAGGTGCCCTGCAGCTGTCCGAGCGCTTCCGGCGGGTGGACGGCGACGACGAGGATGAAGACGAGGGCACCTGGGAGACACCCGGGTTTGCCGGGGCCGAACGCGCCGTGACCATTCGGGTTCAGGATAGCGGTTCAGGCAGGCTGAGCGTTCGTTGAGCCCACTTCCTTTCTTAGAACATCACCAAACCGTGCCTCATGAGGGCACTTCGGGATGCGAGAGGGCTTGACGACGCCTAAACGGTAATAACGACCTTGCCCCGCGCCCGCCCGGTCTCGAGGTAGGTGATCGCCGCTGCCGTCTC
>JBMDWS010000305.1:0-12812 GCA_048594695.1 Truepera sp.
GGTCAAGCGAAAGGGCCAACGATATTAATCCAATCGTTGGCCCTTTCGCCTGAACGTGCGTTCAGTTTGCCTGCTTGCCTACCTCGAGCGCCCCCGTCATGATCGCCACTACGTCCGACATCGAGTAGTCCTGGGGCTGGACCACCGCAGCCCGTTTGCCCATCCGGTGAATATGGATGCGGTCGGCAATCTCGAAAACATGCGGCATGTTGTGGCTGATGAGAATAACCGCCAGTCCCCGGTCGCGCACCTTGCGGATGAGGTCTAAAACCATCCCGGATTCTTTGACGCCCAAAGCCGCCGTCGGTTCGTCCAAAATGATGACGTTGCGGGCGAAGGCGGCGGCTCTGGCCACGGCGACCCCCTGCCGCTGACCGCCGGAGAGCGTTTCGACGGCCTGCTGCATCGACTGAATCCTGAATTTGAGGTCCTGCATGTAGAGCGTCGCGTCGGCGAGCATCTTCTTTTTGTCGAGCATGCGCAGGTATTTGCCGAGGAAACCCTGCTTGCGGATTTCCCGGCCCATGAACATGTTGTCGACGATGTTGAGAGCTGGAGCGACGGCGAGCGACTGGTGCACCGTTTCGATGCCGTGACGCCGCGCCTCGAGCGGGTTGCGGAAGTGCACGCCCTCGCCGTTCAGAAAAATCTCGCCCGAGTCGGGGATAACAGCGCCCGAGAGCGCTTTGATGAGCGTTGATTTGCCTGCGCCGTTGTCACCTATAACCGCCAGAATCTCGCCCGGCAGCAGCTCGAAATCCGCGCCGTCCATGGCGATGACCTGTCCGTAGTGCTTGGTGAGCGCCTTGGCGGACAGAACAGGCGCCTGAGCTGTGCCTAGGGGTAGGGTCGTATCGCTGTTTGTTACAGGGCCAAGGGTCATGAGCGGGCCTTTCTCGAGAGTTGATCGATGGCGACAGCCAGAATGACCAGCACCCCGGTGATCAGCACCTGATAGATCGACGGCACCCCGGTGAGCTGGAGGCCGTTGCGAAACACCCCGACGATGAGAACGCCCAGCAGCGTACCCATGATGTTGCCGCGACCCCCGAAGAGGCTGGTGCCGCCCAGTACGACTGCCGTGATGCTCTCCAGATTCGCGTCTTGCCCGGCCTGCGGGTCGCCGACGCCGGTGCGGGCGATCAGCATCAGTGCGGCGATGCCGTACGTCAGGCCAGCGAGCGTATAGACCGTCACGAGGATGCGGTTGACCGGAATGCCGGTCAGGCGCGCTGCTTCGGCGTCGTTGCCGACAGCGTAGATGTGCCGCCCGAGGGCCGTATTTTGCAGCATGTACCAGGTAATGAGATAGAGAACAAACATGAGGATCGAGCCGTAGGAGATAGCTGTTTTCCCGATCAGAAAGGTATTACCGAGCGCCGTCTGAATGTCCGGCAGGCCGGTAATACTCTGGGTCGAATAGATACGCACGAGTGCGAAGGCGATATTGAGCGTCCCGAGCGTGACGATAAAGGGCGGCAGGTTGAGGCGGGTAATAAGAAGCCCGTTAAGCATGCCGAAGAGCACGCATACGAGGATCCCTATGACAATGGCGAGAACCGGATTGACCCCGTTGACGACGGCGATCTTGGTCATGACCACGCCGCCGAGCGCGCTGATGAGGCCGTTCGAGAGGTCGATCCCGGCAGTCAGGATGATAAGGGTCTGCCCGATGGCGAGTGTGCCCACGACCATTACCTGCTGCACGATCAGGGAGAAGTTGCGCCCTGTCAGGAAATATTCGGACTGGGTCGAAAAGATAACGACAGCGATAGCGAGGGCAATAAGAGGACTGACAGCGGGGGCTGCCAGGATACCGACAAAACGCCGCGTGGCGTCGGACATGGGTCTACTCGTGGTCATAAACTCCCTTCAGGTGAGGGCAGCAGAGCGTCCTCCGCTGCCCCGGAAAACTCTGGATTTCTAGTCGCCCCAGCAGTTCTCGAGACCGTAGGCCGAGTCCTGACTTTCGACGCCGTCAAGCGGGGCGTCGGTAATCAGTGTGACGCCGGTATCGGTGTAGCCTGAAGGTTTTTCGCCCGTTTCGATATAGTTGGCGAGCGCCTCGATCCCGAGCGAGGCCATCTCGAGTGGGTACTGCTGCGAGGTCGCAGCGATCTGCCCGTCCTGCACGCCGCGCACGCCTTCACAGCCGCCGTCGACTGAGACGATGGTGATCTGGTCCTGGAGCCCGGCGTTACGAATTGCGGTCGCCGCGCCGAAAGCGGCGGGTTCGTTGATGGTGTAGACGAGGTTGATATCTGGATTCGAGGTCAGGCAGTTTTCCATGGCAGTCTGACCTTTGGTCTGGTCGCCCTGGGTGTCCTGCGAGCACACTACTTCGGGCACGGTGACCGATTCCGAGGTCTCGGTGCCGTCGACGTCCGAAAGACCATAGCCCGCCAGGAAACCGTTATGACGCAGAACCCCGACGGTAATGCCGGGTGCGAGGTCGAGGGTGGCGATGACCGGGGCCGTGTCACCCATCTTGGCCTTGGCGTATTCGCCGATCAGCTGCCCCGCCTTGAAGTTGTCGGTGGCAAAAAGCGCGTCGGTAGCGTCCTGGGGGTCGGTCGGCGTGTCGAGCGCGATGACGACGACGCCCGCGTCGCGGGCACGCTCGACCGAGGGGATAATCGCCCTGGTGTCGCTGGGGACGAGCAGGATGCCCTGCGCTCCGGCGTTGACCATGTTTTCAATGGCGGTGATCTGGGCTTCGTTGTCGCCGTCGAACGAGCCTGCGGCAGTTAGCAGCTCGAGCCCGAGTTCATCGGCTTTGGCCTGTGCCCCTTCGCGCATCTTGACGAAAAACGGGTTGGTTTCGGTTTTGGTGATAAGCCCGACAACAGGCCGATCCTGTGCCATGGCGAGGCTAGACACCAGCAGTAACGATGCAGACAACCAGCGGTTCATAAGACTCCTTTGCGCCAAACATGTGCGTTGTGATCTCAGTAGGTCGACGTTACCGATGTTGCCTTCGCAACACCACACCTCCCATAGGACTCTACATGGAGCCTGTAATCGATTTCAGTTTCTTGGACAAGATTAGAACACCAGAGATTGTTTGTCAAGCATTATGTAATTGGCCTAGCGGTTGCTTGCGAAATCGATTACAGTCTTGGTGTGAGTGACAAAAAGAGCTCTAGGACGAGCCGCATCAGCGACGTGGCGAGGCTCGCGGGTGTCTCGAGCGCGACGGTCTCGAGGGTACTCTCGGGCAAGCCCCACGTCAGTGCGGCGGTACGGGCGCAGGTCGAGGCGGCAGTCGAAACCCTTCGCTACCGTCCCAATCGCATCGCCCGCTCGCTACGGGTGCAGCGTTCGCGGGTGATCGGGCTCATCGTTTCGGACATTCAGAACCCCTTTTTCAGCCGCATCGTGCGCGGGGTCGAGGACGCGGTGCAGCCGCACGGCTTTGCTGTATTCGTCTGTAACACCGACGAGAGCCCGGAGCGCGAGGCGCTGTACCTGGAACTGCTCCTAGATGAACAGGTCGCGGGCGTTATTTTGACGCCTGCGGTCGACGCGGCACCCCGCTACCGTCCCTTTACCGAAACGCAGATCCCGCTCGTCGTGCTCGACCGTCAGGTAACGGACCTCGAGGTCGACACGGTGGTGTCGGACAACTTCGGTGCGGCGCGGGCAGTTGTCACGGACCTGATCGCTTCGGGGCACCGCCGCATCGGCACCATTCTGTCCGACCTGAGTATCGCTACAGGCCGGGACCGGTTTTTAGGCTATCAGCAGGCGCTTACAGATGCTGGCTTGCCCCTCGACCCGGCGCTGTCGCTTTTTGGCAAGCCGGTCGAAGCGGAAGGGTATCGTCTCGCGGAAGCGCTACTCAGTCAGAAGGACCGGCCCACAGCTCTTTTTTCCGGCTCGAGACTGCTTACTTCCGGCGTCCTGCGTTACCTCTGGGACGCGCAGCTGAGGATTCCTGGAGACCTTGCGCTGGCCTCTTTCGATACGCTCGACTGGCTGCCGGACATGCCCAAAATCCTCTGCGTCGCGCAGCCTGCCTACGACATGGGGCAGCAGGCAGCTGCGCTCCTGCTTCGGCGTATGGCGGAGCCCGAACGCCCGCCCGAACGGCTCGAGCTGCCCTCGACCTTCGAGCGCATGGGATAAACCGGCATATCCCATGCGTTCGTGATCCTCTGTCGGTTCGCGGAGGGGGCGGCAACGCCTGAAGTGCCATAATCGGGGGCGTGCTCGAGCGTGCCCAGACCCTGCTGCAAGACGTTTTCGGGTATCCCGAGTTTCGTGGTGCCCAGGCTGAAATCATCACGCAGGTCGCGGGCGGTGCCGACGCGCTGGTGCTGATGCCGACCGGCGGGGGCAAGTCGCTCTGCTATCAGATTCCGGCGCTCCTGCGCCCTGGCGTCGGGGTGGTGGTGAGCCCGCTGATCGCGCTCATGCAGGATCAGGTGGACGCGCTGCGGCTCCTCGGGGTCAAGGCGGCGTTTTTGAACTCGAGCCTCGCGTCCCAGGAGGCCGCGCAGGTCGAGCGTGATCTCGTAGCGGGTACGCTCGATCTGCTCTACGTCGCCCCGGAACGCCTCCTGACGCCGCGCTTTCTGAGCCTGCTCGAGCGCAGCCGTTTAGCCCTGTTCGCCATCGACGAGGCGCACTGTGTGTCGCAGTGGGGCCACGACTTCCGGCCCGAATATATTGGCCTCTCTCTCCTGGCCGAGCGTTTCCCGGACGTGCCGCGCATCGCCCTGACCGCCACCGCCGACGAGGCCACGCGCCGCGAGATGGTCGAGCGCCTGCACCTGCAGGGGGCGCGGCAGTTTGTCTCCTCGTTCGACAGGCCCAACATCCGTTACACCGTCGTGACCAAGCAGAGAGCACGGGAGCAGTTTCTGGACTTTTACCAGGGCGCGCACACGGGAGACGCGGGTATCGTCTACTGCCTGTCGCGAAAGAGTGTGGACGAGACGGCGGCCTGGCTCGTCAAGCAGGGCGTGTCCGCGCTGCCCTATCACGCGGGCCTCCCGGCCTCGACGCGGCAGGTGCATCAGGCGCGCTTCCTGCGTGAAGAGGGGCTGGTGATGGTGGCGACCATCGCTTTCGGTATGGGAATCGACAAGCCGGACGTGCGCTTCGTGGCGCACCTCGACCTGCCCAAGAGTCTGGAGAGTTACTACCAGGAGACGGGACGCGCGGGCCGCGACGGTGAGCCCGCCGACGCCTTTATGACCTACGGGCTCGAGGATGTGGTCTCGCTACGCCGGATGCTGGGGCAGTCGCAGGCACCTGAAGCGGTCAAGCGGCTAGAAAATGCCAAGCTCGAGGCGCTTCTCGGCTACTGCGAATCCGCCCGCTGTCGGCGGCAGGTCTTGCTGGCCTACTTTGGCGAAACGCTCGCCGAGCCGTGCGGCAACTGCGACACCTGCCTCACCCCGGTCGAGACCTGGGACGGGACGGTCGCGGCGCAAAAGGCCCTCTCTACAGTCGTCCGGACCGGGCAGCGCTTCGGAGCGGGCCACATTATCGACGTGCTGCTGGGCAAAGAGACGCCGCGTATGGTGTCTCTCGGGCATCACACCTTAAGCACCTACGGTATCGGAACGGAGCACAGCGACCGCGAGTGGCGCGGCGTCCTGCGGCAACTCGTGGCGGCGGGCTACCTCTCGAGCGACGCCGAAAGCTTTGGGGCGCTCAAGCTGACGCCGCGCAGCACGCCGCTTCTCAAGGGGCAGGAGACCGTGCACCTGCGTCACGATCCGACACCGCAGAAGGCCCTCAAGGGAGCGAAGGCCAGACGGGCTTCATCCGAAACCCTCAAGGGCGACGACGCGACCCTGTTCGAAGCGCTGCGGACACTGCGCGGCACGCTCGCTCGGGAGCAGGGCGTCCCGGCCTACGTCATCTTCGACAACAAGACGCTGAGCGCGATGGCGGAACTGAAACCACGCACGCTCTCTGCGCTCAGGCAGGTGCCGGGGGTCGGCGAGGTCAAGTTGGAGCGCTACGGGGAGGCGGTTCTCGAGATTCTGACGCGCCACGCCGACGCCCCGGGCCTGTCCGATACACTCGCTGCCACGCTCGCGCTTTTCAAGGAGGGGTTGACGCCCGCGCAGATCGCCGAACGACGGAGGCTGAGCCTCAACACGGTGATGGGGCACGGGGCCGAACTCATCGAGGCCGGGATGATCGGCGTGCTCGAGGCGACAGGCCTCTCCGAAGGTGACGTGACGCAGATCGAAGCGGCCTACCGTGATTTGCCTGCCGAAGCTCAGGGTAGACTCAAACCCCTGTATGAAGCGCTCGGGGAGCGCTACGACTACGGCGTCTTGCGCTGCGTCCTGGCAGCGCGGGCCAAGACCCAACCGTCCTGACTCATCCGGGAACCGTTCCCTAAAAACACCGGGAAACGCGTCTCTTTTCGCCCGATTTGCCTTCCCATACGCTCTTAGGCAGCTCACGCGAAAGGGGCAGGGGATGAAACGGTTGGGACTACTTTTAGGATTGCTGGCATTGACGCACGCTCTGGGACAGGGGATCGAGTTCACCTACGACGGTGCGGCGCTTGTGGGTCCGCAAACGTATGTGGGAACGGGCTACGCTGAATTTGCCCTCGAGAATAGCGCAGACCAAGGTTACGACCTCTCACTCATGCGGCTGAGCGAGGGGCGGAGCCAGGCGGACTACGAGGCGGCGATGACTGCGATGGCGCAGGCGTTTGCAGGACAGGGCGACGTGGCGGAGGCACATAGCGCCATTCAGGAAACGGTCACGATCGTCGGTGGGGTCGCGGTGGCGGCGGGAGAGGAAGCAACAATAGGCGTGCTGCTCGAGCCCGGCGACTACCTGCTCGACGGCTCGTGCGAAACGTGCGGGCCGGGGCAGAGTATCCGCGCACTTACAGTGACCGAGGGCGAGCGCACTGAAGCGCCTACACCGGACCGGGTGGTGGAATTTGCAGACTTTCATTTTAGCGGTATTCCGGACGAACTGCCTGCGGGCTCGGAGTTCTGGGAGATTGCCAATATTGGCGAAGAGAACCATCTTTTTGTCATCTTCCAGCTCGCTGAAGGCAAGACCCTAGCCGACCTCGAGGCGTATCTGGAGAGCCCTGAGTTTCAGGGTGGGCCGCCCTCCGCCGAATACGGCCGTGAGGTGGTTTCCTCGGCGTATCTGACTGGCCCGGTGCGCTACTATCAGACGATCTCTTTGGAGCCCGGCAACTATGTGGTTCTCTGCCCCGTCCTGCACGGGCCGAGCGGCACCATGCACACCGCCCTCGGGATGATCCAGCCGCTGACCGTCAACTAGCGCGTTGCGGGTGAGTGTTTCGGCTACAATGCGCCTAATTCGGGCCTCCCCAGTCAGGGGAGGCTCCAGACATCCGGAGGCGGGGTATGCGCGTCGGGATTGATGCAAGCGGTACGCTCGGGCGTGTTCGGGCGGGTATGATTTCAGCCCGGCTCGGGGTCTGGATTCGTCTGCTTTGGTTGCTCGTCGTGCTCTTTGGCTTTACGGTACTGCTGCTCGTCATACCCGAATTGTGGCGCACGGTCAGTACGCCCTGCCTAGAGGCCCCTTGCAAACCGGGACAACCGACGGTGGAGGGGCTCGAGCTGCTCGCCCGTATCGGGTTGCCGCCAAGCATCTACAGCGGGCTTTTTATGATATTGGGACTTCTCATGTCCGCGCTCATCCCGCTGGTCATGGGTGTAGTGCTCTGGAAAAAGCCGCGTGACCTCGTGGTGGTGTCGCTCGCCTTCGGCGGCGTGACCTGTTCATTCATGGGCGCGCTCGGGATCGCGGGGTGGCGGTGGCTCGAGCTGCCCCAACACATCTTCGGGGTGGTTGCAGGTTCGGGTCTGGCGTTCGGGCTTCTGGCTTTTCCTGATGGGCGCTTCGTGCCCCGCTGGGGGCGGTGGCTGGCTTACCCGCTTGTTTTGGCGTCGCTCCTCACTTTCGTCCCTGCATCTTGGGGGGGCGCTGTTGCCGGGAGCGCCTTTCTGCTGTCGTTTCCGTGCGCCTTCGTGCTGCTTTTGCTGCGCTACCGCCGAAGCGATTACGCTGTGCAGCTCCAGCTCAAGTGGGTGCTCTACGGCATCGGCACGATGGTCTTGGCGACGCTGGACAGCGTGTTGCTAGGGAGGCTTTTGCCCGCTCCCTGGAACGCGCCCGGCGCGCCCGGAGATATCGTGACCGCGCTTCTGGGTGTGGGCAGCATCGTCTTTTTCTGGCTCTGTTTGGCAGTCTCGGTTTACCGCTACAACCTCTTCGACATCGATCTGGTGATTCGCCGGACCCTTATTTACGGCGTGCTCACGACGGTCGTAACGGGTGGCTACCTGCTGCTATCGGTCGGGATTCCACTCCTTTTGCACGGCTCTGAAGAGGCGCTTGCGTGGTATCTCGCTGTCGTACCCGCAGTTCTGGTGATCAAGCCGCTGCACGGATTTTTGGCGCGGCAGATGCTGCAGGTCGTGCCTCCGAGACGGGTAGACCATGCTGAGGTGGCCCCAAGACCGGTGTCCTGGGTTCGCACGCTGCTCTGGGGATACGGTTTTTTCGTGCTCGCGCTGCTCTTTGCTGGAATTCCCGCAGGCCTGCGGGTTCGCACGTTGCCCTGCACGGGTGCGCTCTGCGAGGTGCAGGGGGGACGGCTCTCAGCCGAGCAGGCTGCTGCGCTGGGGGCAGTGGGGCTCGAGGCAAGCACCTATGCGGCCTGGACGCTCGGGGCGGCGCTCCTCGTCCCCCTCTTTGGTTTTGTGCTCTTTGCCCTGACACTCCAGCGGGCCAGAGGAGGATTCGTCGTCCCCTTGCTGGCGCTCGGGATCTTCTCGTGCAACGCCAAGTACCCGGGAACGCTAAGCGCCCTCGCTGAATCTCGGCCCTGGGTGAACTATGTCGACGGTTTTCTGGTGTTTGTCGCGGCGGCGCTGCTGCTGCCCACGTTTTTTGCCTTTCCTGACGGGCGCTTCGTCCCGCGTTGGAGCCGCTGGCTTATCCTGCCGAACATCCTCGTGGCGCTGGGGATGGTGCTCGCCCTGAGTCCGCAGCTTCTCCCTGGCTCGCAGTCTTTGCTGGCCCAACCGTGGCTGGCGCAGGTAGGGGTGCCACTGCTGGGAGGCTGGAACATCTCTCTGGGCGTGCTGGCGCTGGCGTGCCTCATTTACCGCTACTGCAGGCTCGAGTCTTCAGCGGCCCGGCGGCAGATCCGCTGGGTGCTTTTCGGTCTTGTGGTTTCGACGGTGTTGGGCTTCGCCCTCGAGGCGCTGGGACAGGTTGCTGGGAGTGTACCGCGTCTTTACCTGCTCCTGGACACTGCGTCCACGCTCAATATCCTTTTTTTCATGACCTGTCTGGCGCTCGCCATGCTCACCGACAACCTCTTCGACGTGGGTATGGTGATGCGCCGAACACTGCTTTACAGTGGGCTGATGCTCGGCGTGCTGATGCTCTACGGTGCGTTCGTGGTGGGGGCGGGTTTGCTCGGTTTGGAGTCGGGAAGCCTGCTGGCGTCGCTGCTCGCGGCGCTCACTGTGGCCTTGGCCATCCACCCCTTGCGTTCAAGGCTCCAGCGCGGAGTCAACCGTTTGCTCTACGGGCAGCGCAGCGAACCCTACGAGATCGTTTCCAGCCTCACCGAGCGGCTGGCTGGCTTGCTCGAGCCCGCACAGGTTTTCCCTGTCACCGTCGAGACCGTTGCGAGGGCGCTCAAGCTGCCCTTCGCCGAGATTGCGCTGGGTCCAGAGGGACACGTCGTGGCAAGTTTTGGTACCACAGTAGGGCAGGTCGAGCATATGCCGCTTCACTATGCCGGGCAGGACGTCGGGCGGCTCTCGGTTTCGCCGCGTGAGGGGGAGACGCAGCTTTCCCGCGCCGACCGTCGGCTCCTGACGGACCTGGCCGGGCAAGTGAGCGTGTCGGCGCACGCCTATGTGCTTGGTGCCGACCTCGAGCGCTCCCGGCTGCGCCTCGTGAGTGCGCGGGAGGAAGCGCGTCGGCAACTCGGCAACGACCTTCACGACAGTGTCGGTCACGCCCTGGCAGGCCTCATGCGCCGCGCTGAGATGGCGAGCAACCTGCTGGAGCGGGACCCGGTGCGCGCGAAGGAGCTTCTGTCCGACCTCGCGGAAGGGAGCCGCGCCGCCGCGACTCAGGTGCGCGCGCTGGCACACAGCCTTCACCCACCTGAACTCGAGCTTCTGGGGCTCGTGGGCGCTGTGCGCGAGACCGTCGAGGGTGGCGTGGTGGACGAGGGGAGCACGGGTGTTCAGGTCACGCTCAGCGCTGAAGAGCTGCCGCGCCTTCCGGCAGCCGTTGAGGTCGCAGCCTACTACACGGTGCGGGAGGCGCTCCACAACGTTTACCGCCACGCGCACGCCCGGCATGCCTGGGTACGGCTCGAGCGGTGCGAACACGTCACGCTCGGTTGGCGGACGCTCGAAACGCCCGTTCTGGTACTTGAAATTTCGGACGATGGACGGGGGCTCACGGTGCAGGATTGCCCCGGCCTCGGCCTTCGCTCGATGCAGGGGCGCGCCGCAGAGCTTGGTGGGCGCTGCACCGTAACGGCGCGGGAGGGTGGCGGGACGCGGGTGTTGGCGCAGTTGCCCCTGCTAGAGCCGTGATGGACGGGTGCTAGGGCCGTGAACGAGGCGATTCGCGTTCTCATTGCCGACGATCAGGCCATCACCCGCAGTGGTCTGCGGAGCCTGCTCGCCTCGCTGCCGGGAACGGACGTCGTCGGGGAGGCCGTCGACGGCGCCGAGGTCATCCGAATGGCTGCCGAGCTCGAGCCCGACGTGATTCTGATGGACCTCAGGATGCCCGTGGTCAACGGTATCGAGGCGACCCGGCGGATTCACCGGACGCAGCCCCACATCGGTATTTTGGTCGTCACCATGTTCGAGGACGACACCTCGGTGTTTCCGGCGATTCGTGCGGGTGCGCGAGGGTACCTGCTCAAGAACACCGATCAGGCCGAGCTGCTGCGCGCCGTGCAGACTGTGGCTGCGGGTGGTGTCATCTTCAGTGCGGGTATCGCGGTGCGTGTGTTGCAGTACCTGACCGCGCCGCCGCCCGAGTTGCCTCAGGGCGCGTTCGATGAACTCACTGGGCGCGAACGGAGCATTTTAGAAGAGCTGGCGCACGGCTACAGCAACGCCGAGATTGCGGAGCGTCTGGGGCTCAGCCCGAAAACGGTAGCGAATAATGTCTCGAATGTGCTCTTGAAGGTGCAGGCGACCGACCGGGCCAAACTGATGCTGATGGCGCTCGAGGCGGGTCTCGGTAAGCGTGCGGGTCGACCTGAGGAGTCGGTCTAAAGAACAAGCCGGGCACCTCATTACGGATGAACGAACCTGTGCACGGGCTCGCAGAAGGCCTTGCGACTAGCGTCGATGACGTCGTTCCCTGGATAACCTCGGCAAGCCCTCTTTTTTACCTCCCCAACAGCCGAGATAGATCAGGGTTGAAAAATACCGCGTCTCGGAACTTGTGGATTTTCCTTACACTTTTGTCGCCAAGTTTCGGCGTAGGCTTCGTCTCGAGGAGGCAAAACACATGAGTGACAACAAGAGCATTGGGCAGCGCATCGGTGATGCCGTCGACAAGGTCAAGGATGTCGCGGGTGATCTGCTCGACGGGGCCAAAGAGAAGGGGCGAGAGGGCGAAGACCGCGCCAGCGCCAACGTCCACGACGCTAAAGCCGAGACTTCGGACAACCCGTTGGAAAAAGCAGGTCACAAGATCGGTGCCGCCGTCGACCGGACCAAGGCCGATGTTCACGAGGGCAAGGCGGAAGCGCACAAGGAACGGGCTGAACACCGCGCCGAACGCGACTAGCTTTCTGTTCGCATAGCAAGAGGGCTCGAGATTCTCGAGCCCTCTTTATTTGGTTCCCAACGGTTCAGCCTTCCAGTAACGCTCTCAACCGCTGCGCCTGCTCAAGCAGCAGCGCCTCGTCCTTGCCGTACTCGAGCGTAAGAACCATCGGGTCCGTTTCGGTCAGGACGGCCCCGAGCAGCGCGTAATCCTCGTCGCGTAGCGGTTCGTGGGCGTCGAAGAGGGCCGCACCGTCTGGCCTCGGTCCGCTGATGTGAAGCTGCCGGACCCGCGCCAGGGGCAGGTGCTGGAGGTAATTCTCGGGCGTGTAACCGAGCCGCGACGCGCTGACCTGAGCGTGCGCCAGGTCGAGCAGGAGGCCCGCGTTTGTTTCTTGCAGTGTTTCGGCGATAAAGCTGGGCTCGCAGACATGGTCGTACGCGCCCATAGGGTTGAAGTCGAGGTTTTCCAGGATCAGGGGAACGTCCAAAGCTTCTTGCAGCTTCCGCACGTTACGGATGATGGTTGCCTGCGTTGCGTCGCGTTCAAGGGGTACCGAACCCGGTTGCATGCCCCGGAGGTGCGTGCTGTCCGGGACGAAGCCGCTGCCCTTTTCAAAGGCGACATGCGCGGCGCTGTAGCCGAGATGCACGCTCAGAAAGGGTGCACCCGTCAGGGCCAGCCGGTCTCGAGTCACAGCGAGTGCGTCCTTCTCTCCGAGGGCCTCCGTGTGGCTCAGCGACCAGTCCCAGACGGCGTTATGCAAAAGGAGGGGCGGCCCCGACGCAAGGGCGGCGACGGCACTCTCGGTCAGGGGACCGCTCGTTTCGAAAAAGTCCACCTCGAGACGGCCTGCTTGAATGAGCCTGCGCGACAGGGGCGTATCGCTGACGGCAAGGTTGACCATACCGAACATCGTATGGGGTCCAGATGGGGTTTGCGTGTACGGCCTATCGGTTTACTTCGGCAGGCTGCGGGCGACCAAGCTCGAGCAGCGCTTTATCCTTGAGTTTGGCCTC
>JBMDWS010000306.1:0-3308 GCA_048594695.1 Truepera sp.
CTGAAGTTGCTGTAAACAGTTGTGCAGCGTGTCCTCGGACTGCTGGGCAAAGTCCTCGCTCGTGAGACTGCCGTCCGGTGCGACGGCCACCTGACCCGAGATCACCACGAGTTCACTGGCCCTCACGCGCAACACGGGCGAGTACGGCCCCGCCGTGACGTGCTGGCCTGCGCCCGCCGGAACCTCTTTTACAGGTACGGCGTTCACCGTATTGTTCTTTACCGTATCGTCTCTTACCCTGTCGTTTTTTGTCGTTTCGTCCATGGGGTCTCCTCTTCTGAGACTTCGGCCTTCAGGCGTAAATCTCCTGCCGGGTGCTGTAGGTCTCGAGCGCTTTTGCGTCGAGTTCGACGCCCAGACCCGGACCGCTCGGCAGATAGGCGTAGGGGGGCTCGAGGCGCAGCGGAACGCGCAGCAAGTCGTGTTCCCGCACGAGTCGCCCGAAGATGTCGCTCGGCCAGACGCAGTTCCGGGCGGCGGCGCACTGATGGACGTACATGGCCTCGAGAATCCCCAAATCTACCTCGCTCCCGTGCCAGAAAGGCAGGTGGGCGGCCTGGGCGACGGCGCTCAGCTGCCCGAACTTGTGGAGCCCGCCGTTGAAGTTAAACCCGTCCACCGCGCCGTGCGTCAGGGCGGTGACGGCGTCCGAGATCTTCTGCCCGTGGACGATGTAGGGCAGTGAAACGTGTAAAGCAATAGCGACACTGCTGTGCGCCCGCAGTTCGCGGTAGACGTCCAGGTTCCAGCGTGGCAGCGGGTCCTCGAGACAAAGTACATTGCCGATCTGCTCGAGAGCGTGGAGCCGTGCGCGCACTTCAAAGGCGTACTCCCAGCGTTCATTGGGGTCGAGGACGACCTTCATGCCGGGAGCCGCGTCCCGAATCGCCGCACACCAGGCCGCGACGTCGTCCTCCAGGTCACATTTGAACTTCCAGTGGCGGTAGCCCAGCCCGGCAAAGCGCCGCGCCAGATCGGGGATTTCATCGACCTCGCGGTGCCCGGTCCAGGCACTCACCAGCACCCGCTCCTGCACCGCGCCGCCCAGGAGCGTCGCCAGCGGCAGGCCGTGCGCCTTGGCGGTGCTGTCCCAGATGGCGCACTCGAAACCGTCGTACTCGCGGCACCAGCTTATCGGCAGAGCCTGCAGAGTGAACGCATCCAGCTCCCGTCCGAGCAGGGAAGTCGAAATCGCTTCGACGGTTTCCCAGTCGTGGTCGCGGTAGCACTCGCCCAGACCAATGATCCCTTCATCCCACTCGAGCTGCAGCATCAGCTTGGGCAATGCGTCGAACTGAACAGTCCAGGCTTCACGGCCTTTGTTGGAGATCTTGTGGAGTGGACGGTGGAGCGTGGCACTATTGATCGCACCCTCTCGGGCCGGCACGACGACTTCGGTAGCGGTGATCCGTTTAAGCTTCATTAGACATCTAGTCTTGCACAGTGCAGGAGCACCGCGAGCCGGCAAGCACTTCGACTTCACATTCTCGGGGGTCTATTAAGAGATTTCTGGCATCACAAAATGGTTAAAAGCAGTAAAGTGATTTATGAGCGATCTCAGCAGTGCCCGAGCGTGGAGTGCCCGGGGGCAACACTACGCAAGTAGCAACGTCCATAAGAGCGGCCCCTCCCTCGACAAGCTTCTGGCTTTGGCGCGACCGGGCAGTACCGATATCTGTCTCGATATCGGCACCGGCACCGGACACACCGCAGCGGCCCTTGCCGAACACGCAGCCCAGGTCGTCGGGCTCGACATCGCCAGGGGGATGCTGCGCGCCGCGCGAGATCATTACGGCGAAATCGGTAACCTCGAGTTCGTTCGCGCGCCCGCGCACGACACGGGCTTTAGAGAGCATTCGTTTAATATCGTGACCGCAAGACATACCCTGCATCACCATCCGGACCCTATAGCGACCCTGAAGGAGGTGAAGCGGCTTCTCAAGCCCGGGGGACGCCTGGTCATCGTCGACGAGATCACCCCGGACGCCGAGGTCGACACGTGGTATGACGCCCTCGAGCGCACCCGTGACCATACCCACGTTCGCGCCTACACCATGCAGGAGTGGCAGACCATAATCCTCGAGGCGGGTCTCACCTGGGTCGTCGGCGACAGCGAAACACGCTACAGCCTCGAGGTCGAGAGCTGGCTGGGACGTATGAACCTCGACCCCACGACGACCGCCGCCGCCTACGACCTCTTTCATCAGGCAGACACACACGCCGCGCACGTCTTTGGCATCGAATATAAAAACGACCGGGCTGTGCGTTTCGAAATGCCGATGGCTCTCATTCTGGCAGTCAAGGCCGCGTGAATCGTCAGCGACAGAACGCGTAGAAGCTCGAGTAAGCACATCACCAGGCCAGCGTCTTCAGGTGCCAGGCACAACGCAGCGTGCGGATAGCAACCTTCGAGCAGCAGAGAAGCGCCGAACCGTTTCGCTCCCGAAAGAGCGGCATCAGCAGAAAGCGCTCACCCAAGACCGCGTAGGCCAGACCGAGCAGAAAGAAAACGTAAGCCGCCGGATAGCGCATAGGTGATGCCAACGGTGCTGCAGGCCACGCGCAGGGGTGCTCCAGCCAGGTTGGCTTAGGCTAACTGTCGAGCATTTGCCGTGCCAGTTGGTTGTGCTTTGCCATCAGGGACGGCAACTCGAGCGTTGTCACTCTTCCCGCATCGACGACCCGGCGACCGTTCACGAAGCTGTAGGCAACAGTATTCACCCCGCAGAGCACGAGCGCGGCGACCGGATCGTGCAGCGCCCCGGCAAGCTCCGGACGCTCGAGGTCCACGGCGATAAAGTCGGCCGCCATGCCGGGGGCGAGGTAGCCGATGTCGTCCCGCCCCAGCACCCGCGCCCCGCCCCGCGTGGCGATCTCGAGGGCCTCCCGGGCGCTCATAGCGGCGGCCTCACCTTCGCGCAGGCGAGCCATGAGAAGAGCTGCCCGCACCTCCGCCAGCAGGTTCGAGCTGTCGTTCGAGGCCGATCCGTCGACACCTAAACCCACGGGCACACCCTGCCGCCGCAGCTGCCACACCGGCGCCATCCCCGAGGCCAGACGCATATTGCTGCAGGGGCAGTGCGCCACGCCCGTCCCGGTCCGCGCAAAGCGCCCGATGGCGTCGTCGTCGAGCTTGACGCAGTGCGCGTGCCAGACGTCGTCTCCCAGCCAGCCCACCGATTCGGCATAGGCGCCGGGGGTCAGACCAAAAGTCGCCAGGCTGTACTCCACATCCGAATCGTTCTCGGCAAGATGCGTGTGAAGCCGCACGCCCGGATAGGCCCGCGCCAGCGCCGCCGACTCCCGCA
>JBMDWS010000307.1:0-1999 GCA_048594695.1 Truepera sp.
GGTCACGCTCGAGACGCTCCGCGCACGCCCCTGCATGAAGTGGACCTATTACGAAGGCGACGTGCTCCCGCTCTGGGTCGCCGACATGGATTTTGCCCCCGCCGAACCCATCGCGCAGGCTCTCACCGAACGGGCCCATAGCGGCAACCTTGGGTATCCGGTCGGGTACGGCAGCGGCGAACCGGCACTGCTCGAGGCGCTGCTGGGCTGGCTCGACACGCGCCACGACTGGCGCATTGCCGCTGAAGACATCTGGCCCATTCACGGCATCGTCCCCGGCCTCTACCTGGGCGCGCTCGCGTTGGCCTCAGCGGGCGAGGGCGTACTGCTGCAAACACCGCTCTATCCGCCCTTTATGTCGGCCGTTGGCGACACAGGTCGCAAGGCGCAGTTCAGTCCGCTGCTCTGGTCCGGCAGTCGCTGGGAGATGGACTTTGCCGGGCTCGAGGCGACCATCACCCCCCAAACCCGCCTGCTCATGATCTGCAATCCGCATAATCCGAGCGGGCGCGTGTGGAGCCGCTCGGAACTCGAGACCCTGGCAGAGATCGCGCTCAAGCACCGCCTCTGGGTGCTCTCCGACGAACTGCACGCCGACCTCGTCTACAGCGGACACAAGCATGTTCCCTTCGCCTCGCTGGACGCCGAGGTCGCCGAGCGCACGGTCACGCTCCTCGGTCCGACCAAGAGTTTCAACATCGCGGGTCTCAAGATCGGCTTTCTGATCACCCAAAATGCTGAACTGCGCGCACGCCTCAAGCGGGTCGGCGCGGGCCTCGTGACCACGCCCAACGTGATGGCGCAGACCGCCGCACAGGCTGCCTACGCCGAGGGCGGCCCGTGGCTGGCGAGCACGCTGGACTACCTGCAAACGAACCGCGACCGCGTGACGCAGTTCGTGCAGACGTACCTGCCGGACGCTCAGTACGCGCCGCCCGAGGGGACCTACTTGAGCTGGCTCGATCTACGCGCTCTGGGCCTCGGTGACGCGGTTGGGAAGCGGCTGCTCGAGTGTGGCGTCGGCCTCAACGATGGCCCGCCTTACGGTCCGGGTGGCGAGGGCTTTGCGCGGCTCAATTTTGCGACCACCACCGCCATCGTCGAGGAAGCGCTGGCGCGCATGAGGACAGGGCTCGAGCTTGGCTAAGCCGGACTACCGATCTTATTTGCGAACGCTTCCCGGTAAGAACCGCTACGACCTCAGCCGGTTATTCGCCACGCCCGAAGTCCTAACGCAGGCCCTCACCGACCTTGCGGCCCCATTTAGAACGCAGGGCGTCACCAAAGTCGCCGCGCTCGACGCACTTGGGTTCGTGCTTGGGGGCGGTGTTGCTCCGCTGCTGGGTGCCGGACTCATCCTCGTTCGCAAGCAAGGCAAAGTTCCCTGGCACACCCGCCACACGACATTTATCGACTACAGCGGAAAGACTAAAGGGTTTGAGATCGCCGGGGACGCCGTTACGCCGGGGGACCGCGTCCTCATCGTCGACGACTGGTCTGAGACGGGTGCGCAGCTCACAGCGGCAATCAGCCTGCTCGAGGGGGCGGGCTCGAGCGTTGTCGGCGCGGCGCTGATCGGCATGGACAGCAGCGTCGCGCAAGCCCCGACCTTAAGCCGCTATACCCTCCAAAGCCTGCTGCAGGAGGACGGATGAGCGCCTTCGATCCTGCCCCGCCCGACCTGCTCGGCTGCACCCGCTGCCCGCGCCTGGTCGAGCACCGCGAGGACGTCGCTCAGAAAAAACGCCGCGCCTACCGGGACGAACCGTATTGGGGCAAACCTGTTCCGGGGTTCGGCGACGTAAACGCACGTATCCTCCTGCTCGGCCTCGCCCCCGGTGCCCACGGGTCGAACCGGACGGGCCGGATGTTTACCGGGGACGGCTCGGGAAACTTTCTCTACCCGGCCCTCTACCGAGCAGGTCTCGCGAGCCAGCCGGAGGCAACGTCGAGGAATGATGGCCTCGTTTTACGGGACATGTTCATCACAGCAGCGGCC
>JBMDWS010000308.1:0-2413 GCA_048594695.1 Truepera sp.
CAAAGACTGTGCATGCATTTGGGCGAGCCGGGTAAAAATATCAATTCTGATATAGCCTCTTTAGTTCAAAAAGGTCTAACGCCTGCAGTCCAAAAAGCTCTAGACATAGTACGGGTTGTAGGTAATGACGCAGTGCATCCAGGTCAGATAGACTTCGAAGATTCCTCAGAAATTGCAGGTTCTCTTTTCAAACTATTGAATTACATTGTTGAGGATAGAATCACCCGGCCCAACGAGATTAATGAGCTATATAATTCATTACCTGAAGACAAACGAGAATGGATAGAGCAGAGAGATAGCAAGACTAAAAAAGCAAGCGTGAGCTAGAGCGCACTTTGCAATATCTCGTATAGCTCAATCACCGTCAGCCGGACAGGATTTCCCTGCATGCTGCTTGCTCGTTCAGCTTTCGCCACGACCTCAGCAACGTCGCCCTCTGTGACGCCGTAGCTCGAGAGACCCACTACCGACAGGTCGCGGCAAAGCGCCCCCAACCAGCGCACCCCGTCGTCCGCCTCTGCCCCATCGTCTCCGGTAAGGAGCCGCGCCACCTCGTCGTAGCGCCTTAGCGCGGGGGAAGACGGCTCGCGCTCCCGCAGTGCCCGCAGATTTGCTGCCGTCACTTCCGGCAACAGGCGGGCGCAAACGGCCCCGTGCGGCGCGGGGAACATGCCGCCCAGAGGCGCCGCAAAACCATGAACAGCGCCGAGCTTGGCGTTGGCGAGCGCCAGTCCCCCGCAGAGGGAGGCGAGCGCCATATCCGTGCGGGCTTCCAGGTCGCTCCCCTCCTGCACAGCGCGGCGCAGCGACCGTGCGACCCGACCCAGCCCGTCACGGCAGAACCCGTCGGTCAGCGGATTGGCGTGAGGTGAGACGAAGGGCTCGAGGCACTGCGTCAGCGCGTCGAGGCCGGTGTGCGCCGTGAGCTGAGGGCTCAGGCCGAGGGTCAGTTCAGGGTCCACGAGCGCCACGCTCGGCAGCATCGCGGCGCTCCGCAGGCTGACCTTGACCCGCGCTTCGGGCGCGAGCAGGACGGCGTTACGGGTCACTTCGGCGCCGGTCCCGGCGGTCGTGGGGATGGCGATGTAGGGCAGCGAGGGCTCACTGAGGGGCCGATTGTCGCCGATCACCTCGAGATACTCCCGCACCGGGCGCGTGTTCGTCACGAGGGCCGCGATGGCCTTGCCCGCATCGAGGACGCTGCCGCCGCCCATACCGACGACTACGTCGCAGCCGTGCGCCCGCGCCTCCATGACGCCCTGCTCGACGACCGCTACAGTCGGTTCTCCCGCGACGCTATAGACGTGTGAGGGCAGGTTCAGCACCTCGAGCAGCGGCCTTAACCGCTCCGTGTTCGCTCCCCCGACGATAAAGGCGCTCGAGCCGTACTCCATTGCAAGCTCTCCCGCCTTTTTCAACGTGCCAGCACCGAAGACGATCCTTGTGGCGGTCGCAAACTCGAAGGTCAATGCGGGCGCTCCCAGGCCGCCGCCTCGGGATAGAGCGCCTCGTATTTGATACTCCGGCGGGGCACCGCCATCATCGGGGCAACCGTGTCACGCCAGGTCGCGTAGTGCGCTGTTTCCTTATGACGGGCCGGGTCGTCGGGCGTGCGGTAGATCTCGATCAGTACGAAGTGCGTAGGGTCGCCTTGCTCCTGCAACACGTCGGAGCGCATGATTCCCGGCTCTTCGACACTGCTGCGAGCGTTCGTCAGAGTGGCCTCCCGAAACGCCTCGACCTGATCCGGCTTGACCTCAACGAACACGTGAACCGTGAGCATACATCCCCCTTTGGAGGCTCGAGTATAGCAAAGCCATCAAACATGAAACGAGCGAGCCATAAGCGTATTCCTATGAGTATGTGAAATTAAGTGCAAGGATACATACGCGCTGCCCACATGGGATTAGGATGAGCGTAAGGAAAGAGCATGGTCGTCCATGCACGCTTATTACCCTCTTAGGGAGGCACCATGAACACCCTCAATAGCAAGAAGCCGCGCGTCGCCATTATCGGCGCGGGCTTCGTTGGCCTCTACGCCACCCGGGCGCTTCGGAACGCTCCGGTCGACGTCGTCCTGATCGACCAGAACAACTATCACACCTTCCAGCCGCTCATCTATCAGGTCGCGACCTCCGCCCTCAACCCCGAAGACGTAGCCCATAACGTCCGGGTTACCTTCCGGGGGCAGTCGAACTTCACCTTTCGCCAGGAAACAGTCACCGGGGTCGACTGGGACAGCAAGACGCTCGCATTTGCCAGCGGTGACAGCCTCGGTTTCGATTATCTGGTTATCGGAGCCGGCGCTGTCTACAACGACTTTGGCATCCCTGGCGTCAAGGAGCACGCTTTCTACCTCAAGAGCCTGACCGAGGCGGTTAACATCCGCTCGCACATCCTGCGTCAGTTCGAG
>JBMDWS010000309.1:0-2783 GCA_048594695.1 Truepera sp.
GTAGCCCTCAAACCCGACCTGCGCCGGATTCTGCTGCCCCAAAATCGGCACGCGTAGGGTTTCAGAACAGCCCTTCATCCTCCAACTCCGCGAGGATTTCGTCTTCTGAAAACGTGCGTTCCGTGTGGACCCGACCCGTACCTTTTTGGCTGCGCAGCAGGTAGAGCGCACACATATACCTTTTCAGATGATCCTGCCGCCGGGCGATCAGGAAGCGCTGAACGTCATCCCAATCTGCCCGGGTGAGCGCCCGGAACTCGTCAGGCTCGAGCTTTCCGGTCTCAAGCCGACGAATGAACGATGACGTTTCGGCGTAATCCATGTCGGTCAGTCTAAAAGCGTCACGCGCGGGGAGCATCGTGCTTTTGGCCTCAAACTTTTGGCCCAAGGGTCTAGTACCCGGTCGGTTGGCGGCGGCTTTTCGTGAGCGTGAACGCCCAACACGTGGGGTTATTTCTGGGCAGCTTGTTGTCGACGACCCTTTAGCTCTCCTCATCGCTTGCGGGCCACGCCCCGAAGCGAGTCCGGAGAATCGAAAGAAGGCCCGTTATCCCACCTTAGGGATCTCGCGAGCCAAGCTCCCATGGCCCTGGCCTCGCCCGTCAAGGCGGAAGCGATAGGATAGACTGGAAGCGCAGCAAAACTCTCCCACCCTACATAATGAGGTTCCGTGTGTATCCTTCAACTTACGAACTTGCGCCAGGTTTGACAATTTCCAGAGTGCTCGTTGGTCTCTGGCAGCTTGCGGACATGGAGCGGGACGACCGTGCGATCGACCTGCCACAGACTGCCGAAGCGATGCTGCCTTACGTCCAAGCAGGACTCACGACCTTCGACATGGCCGACCATTACGGCTCGGCGGAAACCGTGTCGGGAATATTTCATGAACGTCACCCGGAGGCCCAGGTTCAGTTCTTGACCAAATGGGTACCGTCGCCAGGAACACTCACCCGCGCCGACGTGCGCCGGGCCGTCGAAACCGCGCTGCGTAAGCTTCAGCTCGAGCGCCTCGATCTCCTGCAGTTTCACACCTGGACTTATGACGACCCGATCTGGCTCGAGACCCTCTACTGGCTACAGGAGCTCAAAAACGAGGGGCTTATCCGCCATCTGGGCCTCACGAACTTCGACGCGGCTCACCTTCGTATCCTGCTGCACAGCGGCGTCGAGGTGGTTTCGAATCAGGTGAGTTACTCCCTCCTGGATCAGCGTGCTGCCGGAGACCTGACGCGGCTCTGTCTGGAGCATGGCGTGAGCCTGCTTGCCTATGGGACTGTCGCGGGGGGGCTCCTGACGGAGAAGTGGCTCGGGCGCCCGGAGCCCGAGCAGGGCAGACTCGAGACCTGGTCGCACGCGAAGTATTACCGGTTTATCCAGGCTGCAGGCGGCTGGGAAGCGTTTCAGACGCTGCTGGAAGTCCTGAGCCGCGTCGCGTCGCGCAAGGGCGTTTCCATGGCCAATATCGCCTCGCGCTTTATTCTCGAGCAACCCGCCGTTGCGGGCGTCATCATCGGCGCACGGTTGGGCGAGCGCTCTCACCTGGACGATACCCGGAAGCTCTTTTCGTTCGAGCTGGGCAAGGAGAGTCGCGCCGAGATCGAAAGTGCACTCAGGACGCTCGAGCCGATTCCCGGCGACTGTGGCGATGAATATCGCAAGCCGCCCTTTTTGACGGCCTCCGGCGACCTCAGCCATCACGTCGCCTCGTTGCCTGCGCCCTACCCGACACAGTTGCGTCCCGACGGGGCCGAAATCGTTCTGACCGGAACGACCTGGGAAAGCCTGGCGGGCTACAGCCGCGCTGTCCGCAAGGGTAAGCGCATCTTCGTTTCCGGCACGACGGCGACGCACGGCGACCGCGCGCTCGGGGGCCAAGACGTCGCCGCGCAGCTACACGTCGCCATCGACAAACTCGAGGGCACTCTCCGGACGCTGGGCGGGTCGCTCGAGAACGTCGTGCGGACCCGCATCTATCTGAAGCACGTGGACGACTGGGAAGCAGCAGCTCGGGCTCACGGTCAGCGGTTTGGTTCGGTCATGCCCGCCAATACGATGGTCCAGGCTCGGCTTGTTGGAGAGGAATACCTCGTCGAGCTCGAGGCTGAAGCCGAACTTCCGGACTAGTCCGGTCCGTCGGGCAGAACCCACAGCCCGTTTTCGATGAGGGTGACGCGTTCACCCTGACGGGTCATGGCGTCGACGGTCAGGGCGCTCGACCCCACCATGAAGTCGAGGTGCACAAGGCTGTGGTTGCCGCCCCTGGCCTCGAAGGCGTCGGGGGTCATGGTATTGCCGCCCTCCAGCACGACCGGGTAGGCGCGCCCGAGTGCCAGATGGCACGAGGCGTTTTCGTCGATAAGGGTGCTATAGAAGATGCGGTTCTCCTGAGCTACGAGACTGTCCTCCGGCACCAGCGCGACCTCGCCCAGTCGGGCCGCCCCTTCGTCCGTGGCGAGCAGCGCCGCGAAGAGGTCTGCGCCCTCCGTGCATTGCCAGGCGCTGACGCGCCCTTCGGAGAAAGTCAGCTCGAGCCCGTCGACGCGCTGCCCCTGCACGAGGAGTGGACGCGTTGCCCGAACGGTCCCCTCGGCCCTGAGACGGTGAGGCAAAGTCGAGATCTCTTCGGTTGGCAGGTTCGGGATGCCGGCAGTCCCCTGCATACTCGGTACCTTCGGCCCGAACCAGCGGTGGCCCTCGGGTAGCCCCAGGCGCAGGTCGGTGCCGGGACCGACAAAATGCAGCTCGGTGAGTCCTAAAGTCTCAAG
Source organism: Truepera sp. (assembly GCA_048594695.1). Lineage (GTDB taxonomy): Bacteria > Deinococcota > Deinococci > Deinococcales > Trueperaceae > Truepera. The sequence goes on from JBMDWS010000309.1 coordinate 2,766, forward strand.
CGTTCGGCAACGCGCCAT
>JBMDWS010000031.1:0-5463 GCA_048594695.1 Truepera sp.
GTGAACTGTCGGCTTTCCGGATCGTAAAACCAGAGTCCGTCGGCGATGTTCAGGTAGCCCTGGCCGAGCTGGGTCTGCGGGCGTTCGTAGAGCATCAGAAAGGTGTCGGTGGCGTCGCGGCGGAACATCCGGACGGTCGAGCTCTCGTTCCCCTCCTGCGGGTCGCGCTGCTCCAAGGTCACAGTGGCGGTAAGGTCTTCCGGGAAGCGGCTGTTCTGGGCGGTCTGGGCGAGGATTTGCTGGAAGTTGGGGGTGGCTTGGGCGAGGCTCGAGGCGACAAGCGCGAGCAGGGTGGCGAGGAGGGCAGTGCGAACAGTTTTCATAGAAAGTCCTTTCAGTGATGAAGCAACGAGCGATGAGTAGAAGCGGTTGGGGGCTAGCTGGCCCGGAGGGCTTCGGCGGGTTGGAGGCGGGCGGCGGCCCTGGCCGGGAGATAGACGGCAGCCAGGCTCATGAGGCAGATCAGCAGGACGTTAGAAAGCGTTGTGATCAGAGACAGGTCGAAGGCAAAGCGGCCCTCGTTAAGAAAAATCCCAAACGGGCCGTCTACGTTGAAGGTGACGGCCCCTAGGCCGAGAATGGTGACGAGGGCAAGCGCAAGGCCGACGGCACATCCACCGAGCGCGACGAACAGCGCCTCCCACAAAAAGATGTTGCGGATGCCGCCGCGCTGCACCCCCATCGCCCGCATCGTGCCGATTTCGGCGGTGCGCTCCAACATCACCATCCGGTACGAGTTGGTGATGCCCACGGCGATGATGAGGAGCACGACGACGAAGACGATAAGGCCGATGTTATTGATTAGCCCCACGATAGTGAACACGTTGTCTAACTCGTCGTTAAGGTTCGTGACCGCAAATTTTGTACCCTGCCAACGCTCGGCCTCGTCCACGCCCCTGAGGCCGCCCACCGCGAGAAAGTCCGCCGGGTTCGGCAGGCCCCTGCCGGTCTCGCGTGGTTCGACCGGGGCGGTGCGTTCCAGGGCGTTGTAAAGGGTGGCGGTGGCGGCCTCGAGGTCGGCGAGATCGTTCAAGTAGATGTTGAGCGTTTGATACTGCCCCGGCTCCACGCCGAGCAGCGTGTTGAGCGCTCCCAGATGTGCGTATCCCTGCGACGGTGCCCCCGGCGTGCCGAACGCCTCGTCTGCGGCGAGCGCCCCGACCACCACGAAGTCGCCGATGTTCTGCTGGCCGGTGATCGTCGTGGTCCGCACGACCACACTCTCGCCGACCTGGATGCCGAGTTTTTGGATCAGCGTTTCGGGCAGCAGGAGGCCCGCCGGGTTTTGCTGTATGGCGTCGGGCGAACCCCCCGCGAAGTTCAGGTTCTCCAGCAAATCCGGCTCTTGGACGAAATCCACCCCCACGAGTTCGGCGGTTTCTTCGCTCGAGCCGAAAATCACTCCGACCCGGGCGGACGAGCGGACGTTTCTCGAGGCGATCTGCCCTCTCAGGCTGCCGAGCGCGCGGTCTAGCTTTCCGGTGTCGCGCACGACCGAGATTTCACTCCCCTGAGCGCTCACCTCGCTGCCCGAGATGTAGATGTCGCCGCCTAAACTGCTGGCCAAGTTCTGCGATACGGTAGCGACCATGCCCCCCGTAAAGCCGTTCAGTAGGGCGAAGATAAAAAACCCGAAGGCGATTGCGCCCCCCAGGAGCAGGCTGCGTTTGCCCTGCCGGAGCACGTTGCGGTAGGCGATTCGTAAAGACTGCATGGGGCTCCTAACGCCTGCTCATCGCCTGCACGGGCGACACGCGAAGCGCAACCGAGGTGGGGTAGAGGCTCGCCACGATGCCGATGGCGGCGACGGCGACGACGGACAAAAGCAGTGAAAAGAGAGACAAAACCGGTTTTAGTACGGAGCCGCCAAAGAGAACTTGCAAAAACAGGTTCGAGGCCGGGATGCCGACGGCGTTCAAAACCCCGATGGTGAGCGCCCCCGCCGCCATCCCCACGAAACCGAAAAGCAGGGTGGTGGTCAGGACTTCGGTCAGGATCATCCGGCGCACGAAGCCCTTCTGAGCGCCGATCGCCCGGATCGTGCCGATTTCGCCGATGCGTTCGCTGACCGAAATCACTAGGGTGTTGGTGATGATGAGAAGAACAACGATGGCGATAATCAGGATGACGAGGTTGATGACCGTGCGGATGTTAGACGCGAGGTCGGCGATGACGCCCGCGCCCCAGCGCCAGGTTTCGACGACGACGTCGGGGCGGTCGGCCCCTAGCTGCGCCGTCACTGCCGCCGAAGCCCGGTCGTCTGTGGCGTCGAGCAGCAAAAAATGCCAAGCGTTGTTGTCGAGCGCCAACAAACGGTTCCGCACCGAGGTGTCGCCCAAGATGTTGTTGTAATCGACCGCTTCGTTCGTCGTTTCGGCGTCGTTGAAAAGCGAGTCGCCGAAGAGGCTGTCGTCAGCGGCTGCAGCGGTTTGGGTAGCTGTGCCCGCGTTCTCAGCGGGTTCGGCGTTGCGGGCGGCGGTGAGGCCGGTCAGCGCACGGAGGGTGTTGGCGTCCACGAGCGACAGGCTGTCCAGAATCCCCGCTGCGTTCGCAAAGGTGCCGATGCCCCGCACCGTGACCTCGCGGACGCGCGTTCCGGTGGTGTTGTTTTGGCCGGACAAGAGGATGGTGTCGCCCGCGCGGAGGGTGACGCCGTGCTCGTTGCGGATGTCGTCCACCACCGACTGCGAAAGCATGATCCCGGTCTCGCCGTCCCTGAGTGCCCGCCCTTCGGTCAGGCTGAAGCGGCCTGGGAACATGGCGAAGTAGCTGCTCGGCTGAACGCCCCACAAAAGGGCAAAAGAAACGTTTTCTTGCCGGACGGCGACGCTTGCGCTGCCCGACAGGATGGGCGCGGACCGGACGACGCCGCCGAGACCGTCCACCTCCCTTTTGAGCTGAGGATAGTTCGCCAGCACGGGCAGCGTCGAACCTAAGCCTCCACCCCCGATAAAGCTGACTTCCTCGTCGCTCGCCTCCCGCACGATCAGGTCGCCCGTAAAGTTTTCCCGGTAGCTCACTTCCATGCCGCGGGTGATGCTCTCGACCAGCGAATTGCCGACGACAAGCAGCAGCACGCCGAGGGCCACCATCACGCCGACAATGAGGGTGCGTGAGCGGTACTCGAGAAGGTTGCGCCAGGCGATCCGGAAAATCATACGGCGGCCCCGGCTTTAGCCTTTTCGACAGGCGCGTCTGCCCCGCTAGGCCGGTAGTCCTTGACCACAAGGCCATCTTGCAGCCGAATCACATGGTCGGCGATGTTTACAATCTCCTGGTCGTGGGTGCTGAAAATAAAGGTGGTGCCGAGGTCGCGGTTCATCCGCCGCATGAGTTCCAGAATCGCCTGGCTCGTCACCGAGTCGAGGTTGGCGGTCGGCTCGTCAGCCATGACTATGCTCGGCTTCGTAGCGAGCGCCCGTGCGATGGCGACGCGCTGGCGCTGCCCGCCAGAGAGCTCGTTCGGCTTGTGGGTGCGCCACTTGGTCAGGCCGACGGCTTCAATAAGGTGCTCCAGCCACTCCCGCCGCTCCCCCTTGGACACTCGGCTCTTGCCGAGCAGAAGCGGAAACTCGACGTTCTCGTAGACGTTCAGAACCGGGATTAGATTGAACGACTGGAAGATAAAACCTAAGACCTCATGCCGAAGCCGAGTGATCTCCCGGTCGCTCAGCTGGGCGGTGTCGGTGCCGTTCACCTTCACCATGCCGGAGGTGGCGGTGTCCACACAGCCCAGCAGGTTTAGAATCGTGGACTTGCCCGAACCCGACGGTCCGGCGATGGAGACAAAGTCTCCCTTTTCGATTCTGAGCGTGACGCCCCTGAGTGCGTGAACTTGGGTTTTCCCGAGCGGATAAACCTTTTCGACGTTAGTGAGTTCGACAATAGCCATAGAGTCTCCTCAAACAATGACGGCCCTAGGCCGTTCGCTTGCCAGTGTTTAGGACTGAGCTATAAATGCCGTAAAGGAAACCTAAAGGTTTGATAAAGAAGGCTGTTAAAAAAAATTTGCTTACTGACTTTTTAATGCCTGTGACAGACCTGGGCGTGTAAAAGCCGCGTTCCGCACACTGCGTGCAGCGTTCTGATTACCAACTAAGTGCCCTGCTCACCATGTAGCCTTTATTAAATCTTCAACATTTCAACACCCCGGCTTTACCACAATCTTTTAGCGTCTTCTCATGTCGTTGCTAATTTTGATTCAAGCGCCCACGCCCGGCAGATTTACAATAGGCTAGATGGCGCTCGTTTTGATTGTTGAAGATGAACGTAACTTAGCGGAGAGCTTGGAGCTGTTCTTGCGAAGCCAAGGCTTTCGGACCGAACGTGCCCACGACGGCGAGGCGGCTCTGACCCTCTTTCAAGCGGCTCGGCCCGATATTGTGCTCCTAGACGTGAGGCTTCCGAAGCGGGACGGGTTCGAAGTTTTAAAACGCATCCGCGCAGAAGCCAAAACACCGGTCATCATGCTGACTGCCAAAGCTGAGGAGATTGACAAGCTACTCGGACTCGGGCTTGGAGCGGACGACTATCTTGTAAAACCCTATAGCCTACGCGAAGTTGCAGCGCGGGTGCAAGCAGTACTCAGACGTACCCAGCATGAACCCGAGCAAACGATTCTGCGTGTTGGTCTGCTCGAAGTTGATACGTATAGCATGATCGCCCGCGTCGGCAACGAAGCCCTTAACCTCACCCCAACCGAATTTAGGCTGCTGCACCACCTCGCCCTCACGCCGGGGCGGGCTGTCAGACGTCAGGAACTTATCGAAGCCGCTTTGCCAGAGGGGAATGCGCTCGAGAGCGCCGTCAATGTTCACCTCAAAAACCTGCGGCACAAGCTCGAGGCCAAGGGTGCGGCGGAGCTTCTCGTTACCGTGCGCGGCGTCGGCTACCGCCTAAGTGCATAAAATCTCAGGGTGAAGCCGATCCCCTTCCAGCAGCGTTTAGTCGTGCAGCTCGCGCTTGGCATGATCAGTGTTGCGCTGTTGTCTCTCTCGCTGACATTCGGATTGCAGTTCGCTACCATTGCTCTCTCCAACCGCCCCACGTGGAGGAGACTGTGGCGCGCCTCTTGGCCGAAAACCCGAATGACAAGGCGCTTTTGGAACTCACCCGCTTTCCTTACGAATTGCGGCGGCTGCTCCTTACTTCAACGCTTATCAGCGTGATGCTTTCTGGAGGATTGTGGGTATATCTCGCCCTCCGCTTTGCACGCCGTATCGCCAAACCCATTGAGCGGGTGACAGATGCCGCCGCGAGAATGACCGATGGCGACCTGAGTGCACGGGTTACCTCTCCGGAGCGTACTTCGGGGGAGACGGCCCGGCTTTTGGAACACTTTAACGAGATGGCAGGCGCAATCGAGCGTTACGAACGAGAACGCACTGAGATGATCGCTGCCATTGCCCACGAACTCCGCACGCCGTTAGCGGTGATGCTGGCACGGCTCGAGCTCCTCGATGA
>JBMDWS010000310.1:0-1878 GCA_048594695.1 Truepera sp.
TAAACGACCTGTTCGTGACGCCGGAGGCGCGTGGATGTGGGGTCGCTCGCGCCCTCCTGGAGCGTGCCCGGGTTCACGCGCTCGAGACGGACGCCAAGGGTCTGGTGCTTAGCACCGCTGTGGATAACAAAAAGGCCCAGAAGCTCTACGAATCGCTGGGCTGGGTGCGGGATGAAGGCTTCTATACCTATGAGCTTACCTTTTGACGCCCGCGTCCTCGAGTCTCTGCCCCATGACCAGCGTGTGCGGTTCCCGCCGAATGAGTTCGCTAAAGCCCATCTTGAGGTAGAACCGCTCCGCCCGAACATTTTGCGGTGAGGTGCCGAGGTGCACGCCGGGGGAGCCCTTTTCCCGGAGCGCCGCCAGAAAGGTCTCCATCAGTGCCCGCCCGTTGCCGCTGCCCTGCGCCCTCGGCAGCAGGTCGATATGCAAATGCGACGGGTACTCGGCTAAAAGCGCGTCGCTAGGTGACCGCGCCTCATAGAACACGCTGACGACGTGCTCGTCCCGCGTCCAGGTTTCCCGCTGTCCGGTGGGTTTGGGGTGGCGCTGCTGGAGAGCTGGAAACCACTCGGCCTCCAGCCACCTGTCGAAGGCGGGTGTGTCGAGCGTCCCGAGGATGTAGCCGCAAACGCCTTCCGCGTCTTCCACTACAAAGGTGAGGTCGGGCTCATGGACGGCGTACGGCGCGGCGTAGAGTTCACCGAGCACCCCGGGGTCGCGATAGAGATGCGTGGCGTCTTCACCGGTGTCGCCGGTCTCGAGGCAGATGCGATAGAGGGCCTCGAGGTCGCCGGGGCGGTAAGGCCGAATGTGAAAACCAGCGCTAGTCATGTGGCCCAAGAATAGCAGGACGGAAGACTTGACGAAAATTTACCGTCAAAACGAAGTGGATTTCATAAACTCACGGGGTGTCTCAGTCTAATCCCTTCTCAAGACGACGCGTTACGAAAAAAACTGCTCTCCTTTCACCAAAACGCTGCGTAATCCGGGGCAGTCTGTAGATGGGGCGATTTACGACGTGCGAGACGCATACATTGACCACCTTGCGCTCCTGACGATCACAGGGACGATGTTTCTTATCTCGCTTCTACAGTGGTTCTTTAGTTTTCCCCCACGCATACTGGTTATCGTAACGAGCTTCTGCTTCATAGGTACATTGGCTTTTTGCGTCCCGAGAATGGTCAAAGCAGTTGGAGAACTCAAGCGATTGCGACGGGCGAGGGACGGAGAGCGAGCAGTCGCCGAATACCTCGACACGCTGCGTGAAGGGGGGCACCGCGTCTTTCATGATGTGGTCGGGACCGGCTTCAATATCGATCACATCATTGTGGGGCCTAAGGGCGTGTTCACCATCGAAACGAAAACGCTCAATAAGCGGGAGGGGCAAAACGCCATACTGCGTTTCGACGGCAAAGCCGTTCATGTCGGCACGTCCATGCTGCCGGACAATCCGGTGCCGCAGGCACTGGCGCAGGTGACGTGGCTCAAGCGGACGCTGCTCGAGTCCACGGGCAAAGCGTTCGCGGTACGGCCCGTCGTCGTTTTCCCCGGCTGGTTCGTCGAAGCGTCCGACCGTAGCGAGGTGTGGGTCCTGGAGCCTAAAGCTCTGAAGGGGTTTCTCGAGCGTGAACCCCTGCGCCTGAGCCCTGAAGATGTTACCCTCATCGCCTTTCACCTGAAGCGCTACATTCGCGCCACGAACATCTAAACGAACGCCCGAAGGGCTACGCTCGCGCGCCCTTGTCGGTGCTAGACTCGCCCTATGAACCTGCTCACCAAAGCCGCATCCGGAGAGCGGTTAAGCCCGGAAGAAGCTGTCAAACTCTACGACTTGCCGCTATTTGACCTCTCGGCGGCTGCCCACGCTGTGCGGCT
>JBMDWS010000311.1:0-17232 GCA_048594695.1 Truepera sp.
TGTACGGGACACCCGCCCACGTGATATGAGCGTTCGGGTGTGGGAGGGCGAGGTCGTGATAGCAGACGATTTCGATGAACTGCCGGATGAGCTGCAGGACGCGTTCAGCGGCAATCATGATGACCCTCTTACTTGATACCCATACGCTCATCTGGGTTTTCGACAGCAACCCGACGCTCTCACAAGCAGCTCGGGACGCCATCGCCGACGGCGCCAACGAAGTCTATGTGAGCGCAGTGACGGCCTGGGAAATCGCCATCAAGCGCGGCCTCAAAAAACTCGAGCTGCGCGGTGATTATCAGAAGGGCCTCGAGCTCTACCGCTTTACCCCGCTCGCCATTACGACCGAGCATGCGCTTGCGGTCGAAACGCTTGAACCCCACCACAGCGACCCTTTCGACCGTTTGCTCATCGCTCAGGCGAAGCTCGAGGGATTGACACTGGTCACGAGAGATGCGCGCTTTTCTGCTTACGATGTGCCACTCATTGTGGCCTAGTTCGGCACAAAGGGTGTGGGCTTAGAAACACACCCTTTGTGCCTGCTCGAGCTACTTCCGCTTTTTATTCGCCACGTGAATCGCCATCCCGTGCGCGAGTTCCGCCGCTTCCATAAAGCTCTCGGCGATGGTCGGGTGCGCGTGCTGGGTCAGCGCGATGTCTTCCAAGGTTGCGCCCATTTCGATGGCGAGCGCTGCCTCGGAGACCATGTCGCCCGCCGACGGCCCGACCATATGAAAGCCCAAAAGCAAGTCGGTCTCCTCGTCGCCGACGACCTTGACGATGCCCTCGGATACGCCGAGCGTCATGGCGCGGCCCGACACCGCGAGCGGGAAGATCCCGACGCGTACCTTGTGGCCCGCGTCCTTGGCCTCCTGCTCGGTCATGCCGACCGAGGCGAGTTCGGGGCTGGTGTAGACGACCGCCGGGACGATAGTGTCGTAGGCAGCGGGTTTCCCGGCAGCGTGTTCGGCGGCGACAAGGCCCTCTTTCATGGCTTTGTGGGCCAAGAGGGGCGGCTTGGTTACGTCGCCGATAGCGTAGATATTCGGGACGTTCGTCTGCATCTGGGCGTTGGTCGGGATAAAGCCGCGCTCGACCGTGACGCCGAGTTCCTCGAGCCCCAGTCCAGCCCCGCGTGGCCTGCGTCCGACCGCGACGAGAATCTTGTCCACGACGATTTTTTCTTCCTTGCCATCTTTTTCGAGCGTGACCTCGAGGCCGTCTTTGGTCTTCGTCTGGCTCTTGGCCTTTGTGCCCGTGTGAATCTTGATGCCGCGCTTGTCGAAGGATTTGCGCAGCTCCTTGGCGGCGTCGCGGTCGGCGGTCGGGACGATCTCGTCCATGAGCTCGACGACCGCGACCTCGCTACCGAGCGCGTGGTAGATGTCGGAGAACTCGAGGCCGATGGCGCTGCCGCCGATGGCCAGAAAGCGTTTGGGAACTTCGCTCACCACGAGCGCGCCTGTCGAGTTGACGATGCTCTCACCGTTCGTTTCGAAGCCCGGGATCTCGATGGGCTCCGAGCCGGTCGCCACGATGATCCGTTCCGCCGTGACGGTTTTGTCACCGACTTGCACGGTGTTTTTGTCCTTGAACGTCGCTTTGCCCTCGATCAGATCGACCTTGTTGGCCTTGAGCAGGCTGCGGACGCCGCCTGTAAGTTTCTTGACGACGCCGTTTTTCCAGGTGTCGACTTTTTCCAGATTGACCTTCGGCTCCCCGAACTCGACGCCGTAGTCTTTGGCGTGCTTGGCCTCGCGCAGGTCCTCGGCGACGTGCAGGAGCGCTTTGGTCGGAATACAGCCAACGTTGAGGCAGACCCCGCCCACATAGGTTTCCTCGACGCAAGCGGTCTTTTGTCCGAGCTGTGCGGCGCGAATCGCGGCGTGATAGCCGCCCGGTCCTGCGCCGATCACCAGCACCTGATAGTCCATCGTTCCTCCCCTTAGTACCCCGTAGGTACAGTCAGGCAAGTCTACCTTAGGTGTGTGCTCCGGCATTCTTTTGAGAAACAGAACTGAGCCGGAGCCCCACATCAAAGCCGTACGGGAGGCAGCTAAGCTTGTCTTGAGAGGGGAACTCATGGACAACGACGACAGACCGGTCGGGCGCATTCTGCCGAGGCGCGAGGTGCTTTCGCTGCTGGGCCTGACAGGGCTCGCGCTGCTGACAGGCGAAGGGCGCGCCACCGAAACCGCGCTCACCTGCATTGCCAGCCCCGAGATGACCGAAGGCCCCTACTATGTGGACGAGGACTTGAACCGCTCGGACATTCGCAGCGATACGCGCACGGGCGCGGTCAGCGAAGGGACCCCGCTCGAGCTCATCCTCAGCGTGTCCACGGTCGGGGCGGGCTGTACCCCGCTGGCGGGGGCAACTGTCGAAATCTGGCACTGCGACGCGCGCGGCGTCTATTCGGGCGTGCAGGATTTCAACTTCGGCGACACGTCGGGGCAGAACTTCCTGCGCGGCAATCAGGTTACAGACGCCAATGGCACGGTGCGCTTTACGACGGTCTATCCCGGCTACTACCGGGGCCGGACGGTGCACATCCACTTCAAGGTGCTGACTCCGGACAGCCTCGAGTTCACCTCGCAGTTGTTCTTCGAAGACGCTCTCTCAGATGAGGTCTTCGCGGCAGCGCCTTACGCCTCGTACGGGCAGCGCGACACGCTCAACGCCGACGACGGCATCTTTAACAGTGGCGGCGAGCAGCTGATCCTGCGCGCGCGGCGTTCGGATTCGGGCTACGTCGCGACCTTCGACATCGGGCTCTACACCGCCTAAACGTTAAAAGGGGCCTGCTAAGCTGTCGCCATGAACGTGATCATCATCGGGGCAGGGCTCGCTGGACTGACGGCGGCCAAAGTCCTCAAGGAAGCCGGGGTCGAGGTCCGGGTCTTGGAGGCCAGGCCCCACGTCGGGGGCCGCGTGGCGTCCGTGCAGGTGGATGGGTTTACGGTTGACGAGGGCTTTCAGGTTCTCTTTACCGCCTACCCGGCAGTTCAGCGCCATCTGGACCTGAAGCGGCTCGAGCTTGCCCTCCTGCGGCCCGCGGCGGTCATTCGGGACGGTCGGTCCCGTGAGGCCGTCGGGCGCGACGTGGGCTCCTGGCGCGACACCTTAGAGGCCGATACCTTCTCCTGGCCCGACCGGGTGCGGGTGCTGAGCCTTGCGGCGACGCTTGCGGGCGCGCCCGCGCCACAGCTTCTGCTGGGTGAGGACGAGCCGACGGACGCGTTTTTGCGGCGCTTCGGCTTCTCCGAGCGGGCCATCACGCGCTTTTTCGCGCCGTTTTTTGGCGGGATCTTCCTGAAGCGCGACCTCTCGACGAGCGCGCGGCTCTTTCGCTACTATTTTCGGATGCTGCTCGAGGGGTCGATTGCTCTGCCCCGCGAGGGGATGGGGGCGGTTTCGCGGCAGTTGGCGGAGGGTCTGGACATCGTGCTCGAGACTTCGGTAACAGCACTGCACCCGCACGACGCGGGCGTCCGAGTCGAAACGGCGGGGGAGACCTTCGACGCCACGCACGTCATCGTCGCCACGGACCCGCCCGAGGCGGCGCGGTTGACGGGACTAAAGTTGTCGTTTGGGGCGGGCGTCGGCAGTACCTACCTCTACTACGCTTCGGACACGCGCCTCGACGCCGAGGCCCGCCTCCTGCTGAACGCCGGGACGGGGCTCGTCAACAACGCGCTCTGGCTCAGCAACCTCTCTAAGTCCTTTGCCCCGCCGGGGCTACACTTGCTGTCGGTCACGGTGCTCGGGGGAGAGGGGCTGGACGACGGGACACTCGACGAGCGCGTGCGGCACGAGCTGTCGGCCTGGTACGGGGAACCTGTTGGCGACCTCGAGCTGCTCCGGGTCATCCGTATCCCGTTCGCGCAGTTTGCTCAGCCTGCCGGGTACGCCATGTCCCTGCCCGGTAACGAGACGCCGCTGCCGAACGTCTACCTCGCCTCGGAAGTCACCAGTATGAGTTCAATCCAGGGCGCGATGGAGAGTGGGGAGACGGCGGCGGCCCTCATCCTGGGGCGCGGGGTGCGGGCAAGGGGGGCCTAGCCTCGAGCGGCGCGGCGTTCCTGACGAGCCATGTAGCTGACCGCGAATGAGCAGAGCGGCACGACCGTAAGCCCTTCGTTTTGAGCGTACTCGAGGGCTGCTGCGGTCATTTTGCTCGCAACACCGTGGCCCCGCGCCGCGTTCGGCACGTAGGTGTGGGTGAGGGTCATGGTGTTGTCCCGTAGGGTGTAGGTGAGTTCTGCCGAGCCGTTCTCGAGCGTCACCACAAAGCGGTTTTTGTCTTTTTCGTGCAGGATGTCCACGGCTTCAGCTTACCGTTCGATCACATTTGTGAGCTTCTGGCTAGCCAGAAAGCGCCGCAGGTTGTCGGCAATGAGCCGCTCTGCGCCCTGCGGCCTGCCTCCTGCTGCGTGGGGCGAGAGGATGAGGTTGGGGGCGTGCCAGAGCGGCGAGGTTGCGGGTAGTGGTTCGGTCTCGAACACGTCGAGGGCTGCGCCGCCGATGGTTCCCTCCGTCAGCGCCGTTACGAGTGCCTCCTCATCGACCGAGGTGCCGCGCCCGACGTTGACGACCCAGGCGTGCTGGGGCAGCAGCTCGAGCCGCTCGCTGGAGAGGGCGTGCCGGGTCGTGTCGGAGCCGGGCAGGATCATCACCAGCGCGTCGGTTTCGGGAAGCAGCTCGGGCAGGGCGTCTTCGCTAAAGACTTCAGTGCCGTCCCGCACCCCCGCGCTACGAGCTACGCCACGGACGCGTGCGCCGAGACCCTTCAGATGCGGCGTGAGCGTCTGGGCGATATTGCCGAAGCCCCATATGAGGACGTTCGCGTCATGGAGGGTGCGAAATGCGTCCTTGGGCCTGTCGGGTTGCGGTCCGCCCAGGTGAGCGGGCCACTGACCTCTGGCCTGATAGTCGCGCATTTCATAAAAGCGCCGTGCAGCGCTAAGCAGCAGCCCAAGCGTGTGTTCGGTGACAGTGTGGTCATGGAGGCCGCTGCCCGTGGTGACGGTGACGCCCTCCGCGAAGCCCGCCGAAAGCACGTCGTTGGGACCGGCGGCCAGCGACTGAATCCAGCGCAGGCGGGTCATGCGCTCCGCGGCGTCCGAGAGCATGTCCGCACTGTTACTCCAGGTGACGAGGATGTCGGCGTCGGTGAGGTCTTCGGGTAGCGGAGCGCGTACGTCGTAGGGGTGGAGGGTGACGGTGAACCCCTCGAGCTGCGCTGTGTCGAGCTCTAAGGAAGTGGGGTAGAGGAGTTTCATGGTTCAGGCTACCGCAGCCCGTACGCCCGTGGTTTGCCCCCGAGAGCGACGAACGAATAAAAGCAAAACGCCCGCCATGTGGGGCGGGCGTTTTCGCTGGGTCGGGGCAGGCCCATGTCACATCACCTGCATGACGTATTCGTCGGTAGCGGCCTCGAGTCCTTTCGGATCGGCGAAGTAGACGCCGCGTGTGCCCGAAAGCGCTCCCTCTTGCCGCAGCTCCCCGAGAATCCGGGTGATAGTCACGCGGGAAGAGGCTGTCAGCGACGCCAGGTCTTCGTGGGTCAGCGCAAGCGGCAGCTTGATACCTTTGCCCGTGTCTGAGGCCTGACCGAAGCGCTCGAGCAGGCGCAAGAACGCCTTGGTGACGCGCGCCCCGACGGGCAGTTCGGCGTCGTCGAGGGCTTCGCGGGTGTGCCGCAACTGCCGAGCGAGGCTACGCAGGATGTGGTCGCGCAGCTGACGGTCGGTCATCGCCTGGGCCGGGTCGAGCGGGATGAGCTGGGTGTCGTGGACAGCAATGACGGTCTCGGCGTGTTGACCCCCATCGAGCGCGGCGGTTCCGAGCACGTCGCCGGGGCCGTAGAGGTCGGCGATACGTTCCTTGCCCATCGAGGTAGGCACGACGGCCTTGAGCACGCCGCTACCGACGAGGTAGAGCGACGAGGCGTCGCGGCCCTCTTCATAGAGAACGTCGTCGGCTTCCAGGGTGCGGGTCGGCAGGGCCAGGGTGCTTGGGACGAGGTTAGGGGTTATCAGGGTTGTCTGTGTCATATAAAACCTCGGCTGAACGGGAATGGGGGTGATAGGTCGAAGGGCTGCTGGAGACTTCATGGTGCTAGATCATCAGTAGGTATATATTACCTCATTTTTTAAGGTTAGTCAAGTACGCTCAAGGCGACATTTACTCCGTCCTGGACGGAGGATTGGCTCACTCAAACTTTAAGGTATCGAGGGTAGCGTATGCTGGGAGCATGACCGACTATGCGACAAGGCAGGCACGCCTCGGCAGCCTTTCCGGGCTCGACGCGGTGGTGCTTGTACCGGGGGCTAACCTGCGCTATTTTACCGGCCTCGAGTTTCACACCTCGGAACGACCCTTGCTGGCTTTTTTCAGTGCGGGAGAGCTGGCGCTGGTGATCCCCGAGCTCGAGCTGCCACAGCTGGAGCGCTACCCGCACCTCTCGCCCCGCATCTTTGCCTGGAACGACGTGGAGGGCTACGAGGGCGCATTTCGGGCCGCCCTGCAAGAGCTCGAGCTGACCGAGCAGGTGCTGGGCATCGACGGCCTGAGCATGCGGGCGGGCGAATACTTGGCACTTCTGGCCGAAGCACCCGAATTGCAGGTGCGCCGCGCCGAGCGTGAGCTGATGCGGCTGCGGGCACGCAAGGAGCCTGCCGAGATCGAAGCGCTCCGCGAGGCCGTGGCGCTAAGCGAACGGGCGCTCCTGAGGCTACTGCCCGAACTGGAGGTAGGTCAGAGCGAGCGCGACATCGCCGAGCGCCTCGGACAGCTTCTGCGTGAGGAGGGCAGCGAAGACGACGCGTTCCCCGCGCTCGTGCAGTCAGGACCGAACAGCGCTCTGCCGCACGGCAGCCCCTCGGGGCGCGCCCTGCAGGCGGGTGAAGCACTGCTGATCGACTACGGGGGCAAAAAGAACGGCTATCCCGCTGACATTACCCGTACCTATGTACTGGGGGAGCCCAATGAGGAGTTGTCGCGCATCTTCGAGGTGGTGTCGAAGGCGAACCGTGCAGCGGTTGCTGCCACCGGACCTGGTGCCGAGATGCAGGCTGTCGACCGCGCCGCGCGGCAGGTCATCGAAGCGGCAGGGTACGGCAAATTCTTTATCCACCGCACTGGGCACGGTCTTGGGCTAGAAGTTCACGAAAGTATTCCTCAGATCGCCGAGGGGGTAACGGACAGGCTCGAGCCGGGCATGACCTTTACCATCGAGCCAGGTATCTACCTGCCGGGATTTGGAGGGGTGCGGCTCGAGGAGAATGTCGTCGTGACCGAAACGGGCTGTGACGTGCTAACGCAACTGCCCCACAGCCTGAAGGTCGTGTAAGGCCGACATAACAGCGCAGCCCGGTGCGGTAGGCGCACCGGGTACGGTTTGAAGCGTGCACAAGAGAGTCAATCGTCCTGAAAAGAGGGGGTTCATGCGAACCCCCTCTTGATCTCAGGTGACCAGTCTTACTGGCTCAGGCCCACGGTCTCGCTCAACGCTAGGAGCGCCGAGGTCATGGCTGTAGCAGGCGTCCCACTGATCTTGACCATCGCGAACGTCAGGTTGTCCTGGCTGCCGTTGTCATTCATCCAGGCACCACCGCCCATGAACGTTGGCGCGCCGTCGATTTCCGTACCGAGCTTGTCGTCTTCATCGAAGGCGACGAGCTGCGTGGAGCCAGCGTTATTAACGAAAACGATATCGTACTGATCGCCCATGCCGTAATCGACGACGTCGATGTACCCGACGCCTGTAGGAGCAGGGCAGGCGGCAACGCCTTTTGCGCAGTAGGTCCAGGCGCCTAGCCCGCCCTCGATGACATTGTCCGGCAAGGGTTCGGGATTGCGCTCGGAGATACTCACGTAGCCTTCGAAGGTTTGGCCTGCTTCATTCTTGGCAGCCCAGGCCCACTCACCGTAAAACGGCACGTCGGGGGTACCCGGGTCGCCCGACCCGGGCGCGACGGTGATGGCAATTTCCTTGCGCGTTTTGCCCCCCTCGCGGTCGCCGACGGTGAGGGACGCCGTGTACGTACCGGCCTCTGTATAGCTGTGCGAAGGCGACGCCTCACCCGAGATGGTGCCGTCCCCGAAGTCCCAGACGTAAGAGAGCGTCGGGCTATCGGGATCGCTAACCACGGAGCTGAACGCTACAGGCAGGGGTGCCTTGCCGCTCGTGGGATTGGCGCTGATGGTTACCGATGGCGGCGTGTTGGGACCGCTCGAGGTTGGGTCATTGACCAGAATCGTTAGACTTTGCTCGGTCGTGTCGACGCCGTCGTTGACTGCGACTTTGGCTGTATAGGAGCCAGGCGTGCTGTAGACGATGGTCTGGCTCGAGTTGCCCTCGGCGGTTTGGCCGTTACCGAAGTCCCAGGCATAGGTCATAGGGTTGTCATCGGGATCGCTCGCTTCGGCGCTAAAGGAAACCGTCAGGGGCGCGTTCCCTTCTTGCGTGTTGCTCGAGAGAATCACCGTAGGCGCTACGTTGTCGCCGGGGTCAGGATCGGGTGTCTCCCCGCCGCCGCTGTCCGGGTCGGCGATAGCAATCTGCAAGCTCGCCTGAGCGATACCGCCACGGTCGTCGCTGACCGTCACAGTCGCTTCATAGCTACCCGCGTTTTCAAACGTATGGCTCTGAGTCGGCTCGCTGCTCGCGGCGACCGTTGCGGCGTCCCCGAAGTTCCAGCTATAAGTCAGGGCGTCGCCGTCGGGATCGGTCGCGGTGGCTGTAAAGTCCACGGGTAGGGGCGCTTTGCCGCTGATGCTCGAGGCGCTCAGCTCCACAACGGGAGGCTGGTTGTCGGGTGTAACAGCCGTGGGCGCGACAGCTATCTCGACGCTGGAGCTGGCACTTGTGCCGCCCTTGGCCGCGATGACTTTGACCGTATAGGTGCCCGCTTCCTCGAAGGTGTAGGCGCGGCTGGCGCTCCCCTGTTCGGTCTCGCCCGTGCCGAAATCCCAGGTGTAGCCCACGGTGTTGTCGGCGTCCGGAACTGCGGCGCTGAAATTGACCATGAGGGGAGCCTCGCCACCGGTCTTGTCCGCTGTCAGGGCGACACTCAGGGTGCTGGGCGCTGTTGGATCGCCACCACAGGCGACCAGTAGAAATAAAAGAAAAACGCTTGTACAGATTCTTTTCACGAAGAAACTCCCTCGAGCCGCACTTGTCCTGACGCTCATGGACCGCAGCAAAAGGCTACGCTCCCTCTATATTTAGTCTGCACCTCTGATCTGAGAACGGGCTGTGATAGATAAAGCGATCCTTAAAAAACAGCGGCCCCGGAAGACATTTGCGTGAGAACGGCACCCCCGTATGAGGGTGGGTCGCCGCCCTGCGCCGATAATGATAGCCTACCACTATGTCTCAGTCCCCGCTCATGGTTATCGACCATCCTCTCGTGCAGCACAAGCTCTCGCTGCTTCGCGACAAAGACACGGCCGTGCGCGACTTTCGCGAGCTTGCCCAGGAGATCAGCATGCTCATGGCGTTCGAGGCCATGCGTGACCTGACGCTCGAGCCTCTTACCATCGAGACCCCAGTGGCCAAAACCGAGGCGCAGCGCCTGAGTGGTAAGAAGCTGGCGCTCGTGGCGATCTTGCGGGCGGGTCTGGTGATGGTCGACGGTATCCTGCGGCTCGTACCCGCGGCCCGCGTCGGTCATATCGGGCTCTACCGCAACCCCGAGACCCTGCAGCCGGTCGAGTACTACAACAAGTTACCCTCCGACATTGCCGAGCGCGACGTGTTTCTGCTCGATCCGATGCTCGCTACAGGGGGCAGCGCGGCTGCGGCGATTACGGTCCTCAAGGGGCTCGGGGTCAAGCGGGTGCGGCTCCTGTGTATTATCGGCGCGCCTGAGGGGATCGCCGCAGTTCACAGCGCGCACCCGGACACGGAGATCATCCTGGCCGCACAAGACGAGCGGCTTAACGATCACGGCTACATTATTCCGGGGCTTGGCGACGCGGGCGACCGTATCTACGGCACCCGCTAACCCGATGGGCCAAACCTGACAGCTTTTGAGGTGTGTCCCTACTTTACACACGGCGCTAACCGCGCAAGAATAGTCTCGTGAGTTCGCAACTCGTTATCTACCTTCCTCTGGTTTCCCTGACTTTCCTGAGCGCCCTGTTTCTGGTGGCGTTGCTGACCCCGCTAGTCGAGCGTTTGGCGCGGCGTATTGGCGCGTTGCAGGTTGGTGGGGGGCGGCGCGTGCACCTCGGAGCCGTACCCAACATCGGCGGGCTGGCTATCTTCGGCGGCTTTATGCTGGCGCTCCTCATAGGCTCGCTCGTGCGGACCGATCTGCTGGGAACCTACCGTAGCGAACTGCTGGCTATCGTGCTGGGGGCGGCGCTCATGACACTGGTAGGCTTTTTCGACGACTTGTGGGAAGTGCCTGCCGGGACGCGCCTCGCCTGTCAGTGCGTGGCGGCGGGCATTCTGGTGGTCAACGGTGTACGCGTGGACTTTATCACCAACTATTTTGGCGACACGCCCTATCAGTTTTTCGGCCCGGCGCTGGCGGCGGTCATTACCCTCGTCTGGGTGGTCGGTTTTACCAACGCTTTCAACTTTATCGATGGCCTCGACGGTCTTTCGGCGGGGCTGGCGACGATCTCGAGCCTTGCCCTTCTAGCCGTCGCCGTGCAGCTTCCCGAGCGCGGCGTGGCAGTTTTGCTGCTCGCTGCTATCGCGGGTTCGGCGCTGGGCTTTTTGCGGCATAACTACAATCCGGCGAAAGTCATCATGGGCGATTCGGGCGCGTATCTGCTAGGTTACGTGCTCGCGGCAGTCAGCGTGCTGGGGTCGCTCAAAGTAACCGCCGCCGTGACTGTCGCCGCGCCGATCCTGATTCTGGCGCTGCCCGTCGTCAACATCACCCAGGTCACGCTGCGCCGCCTCTCGCGCCGCGTCAGTCCTGCCGAGGCCGCCAACGATCACCTGCACGACATCATCCGGGTGCGGAGCGGGTCGCCGCGCCTCACGGTCCTGCTGCTCTGGGCCGCAGCGCTCGTACTCGGCGTCTGCGGTATGACGCTCTCGCAGACGCCGCCGCCCCTGATCTACCTCACAGCCCTAGGGACAACCCTGCTCCTGGCGGGCGTGAGTTTTTTGCGGGCGCGGGAGTTCGCACGCGAACAACCCAAGGGGCTGTGAGCCGCGCCGCACGCGTTTGCGTCGCGTTCGGCACGCGCCCGGAAGCCTCCAAGATGGCCCCGGTCATCTACGCGCTGCGTGAGCAGCCGGGCGTCGTTCCGCTTTTGCTCGTGACCGGTCAGCACCGCGAACAGCTCGACAGCATGCTGAGGCTCTTCGGCCTCGTTCCCGACCGCGACCTCGACCTGATGCGGGCTCAGCAGACCCTGCCCGATCTGTTCGCCCGGGTATTGCCGAGCGCCGCCCAGGCGCTGCGGGAGCTTGCTGCCGACTACGTGCTCGTTCACGGCGACACCCTCTCGACATTTGCGGTGGCGCTCGCCGCCTACTTCGAGGGGATTCCAGTGGCGCACGTCGAGGCTGGCTTGCGTTCACACAACCTGCAGGAGCCCTTTCCCGAGGAGGCCAACCGCCGCCTCACGGACGTGGTGACGGATCTCGACCTGCCCCCGACGCCCCTCGCAAAGGCTAACCTCCTGCGAGAGGGCAAGCTGGAGGACCGCATGGTCGTGACTGGAAATACGGCTGTTGACGCTGTGCAGTTTGTCGCGCTGCGGGCGCGCTTACCCAACCTGCCGCCCGGCCCCTACGTCACCCTGACGATGCACCGCCGCGAAAACCTGCCGCACTTTCGCGCCCTCGCCGCACTTTTCGCACGGCTGGCCCGCGATTTTCCCGGTCTGACATTCGTCTACCCGGTACACCTCAATCCGCAAGTGCGGGAAGCTGTCTGGGGTGTACTTTCTGGCTTAGCCAACGTCGTTCTGTGCGATCCGCTGGATTATGCCGAAATGGTGGCCCTCATGCGTGCGTCCGAACTCATCATCACCGATTCGGGTGGATTGCAGGAGGAGGGTACGGCGCTCGGGGTTCCGGTCGTTGTTCTCCGGAACGTCACGGAGCGGCCTGAGGGGCTGAAGGCCGGGTCGCTCAGGCTGGCCGGGAACACACCGGACCGGGTGGAAGTGGCGGTGCGTCCGCTCCTCGAGGACCCGGCAGCGCGGGCCGCGATGCGCTCGCGCCCCAACCCCTACGGCGACGGGCGGGCAGGGAAGCGGGTGGCGCAGGCGGTGGCGTGGCGGCTAGGACTGGCGGAGCGTCCGCTGGACTGGCTCGCTGGGCAGCAGATGCTTGAGCGCGACGAGTAGCGCAATGACGCACGCAGCCAAGGTGGTTGCTATTCGGGTCGTTGGCGTAGCCCCAAGTGTGCCGAGGTAGATGCAGAGCGGATAGACGACAGCGGTAAGAAAGGTCGCGGCTGTGGTGCGGCGCGTCAGCGCCATGAACACGAGGAGCGCTGCGAGCCCGTAGAGGCCACCGAGCGGGTAGAGCGGCAAGGCGACCCCTAACGTCGTCGCCAAGCCTTTTCCTCCGCGAAAGCCGACCCAGACCGACCACAGATGTCCGAGTACTGCGCCGACGCCCGCGAGGAGCGGCGTGATGAGGGTCTCGCCCGTCAGTGTAGCGAGCAGCAGACCGCCGGAGCTGGCGAGCGCACCTTTAGCCAGGTCGAGGAGGAGTACGCCGACACCGAGCGCCCAGCCCAGGTTCCGAGCTGTATTCATCGCGCCCATGCTCGAGCTGCCCACTTCGAAGATGTTCCGGCCCTTGAGTCGTGCCGCGAGGGCAGCGCTCGGAACGCTGCCCAGGAGGTAACCAAGGAGCAGGCTGACGAGTGCTCCTGCAAACGTCATGAACCAGGCTCTGGCTCTGTCGGGACCGGGTCCGGCTCGGTGGGTATGGGGGAGCGGGGCAGCAGCCAGAGGCTCTGGAGCTTGCCCACGTGGTACTCGAGGTAACGCGAGAGGAGCGCCCAGTGGCCCCGGCGCGCTGCGAAGGGCCGCTCGAGCGCGATACTGACGCTCTGGCGGTGCAGGGCAAGCAGGTCGTCCTGGACAGTCGCCTCGAGGCGCAGACCGCTCCCGCAGCGCGTGCAGGTCAGGCCTCCGGCGGCAACATCGAAGGTGCTCGCGCCCGAAAGGTCCGCTTCGCCGCAGCGTGCGCAGCGGCTGAGGCGTGGAGCCAGCCCGGACTGCGCCAGAAGCCGCCAGCACATGATAAGCGCCACGCGCTCCGGGTCCGGGTGCTGCGCGAGGCCGCGTAAACCACTGACGAAATAGCTGTAGAGCTGCCCTTCGACGTTCACGTCGGTGGCAAGCTTGTCGGCAAGTTCGGCCAGCACGTGCGCGTAAGGGTAGATACCAGGCTCGCTGAGGCGCGGCAGCGCCCCGTTGAGTTGGACCTGAGTGATGAGGCTCAGATCGTCGCTGCTAAGGTTGCGGCTATAGTGCTGCACAGTTACGTCGTGAAAAAGACTCAGCTTGCCGAGGTTGCCCCCCGGCAGTTTGCCCTTACGGGCAATCGCCTGTTTTTTGCCGTGTTCGCTAAAGAGCGTGACGACGACGTCGCCACTTGGCAACGCGTTGCGGCGTAGGACGATCCCGTCGAAAAGGGCGTAGCGTTGGGCCACACACCATTCTAGCCCAGATGGTGCGGGGTTTCTGTTTCGCTTGGGCGTTGCGGGGTATGGCCCGGTCTTAGCAGGGTCTCGGCCTCCTCGGCGGGTAGCGGCCGGGCCATATGGTAGCCCTGCACGAACGAGCAGCCTAGCTCCTGAAGCGTCAGGCGCTGCGCCTCGGTCTCGACCCCCTCGGCAACGACGCCTAGCTCGAGCGTCCGGGCCATTGCCATGATGGTCTTGACAAGGTCGGTGCTCTTGGGGGCGTGGCCAATCTGGTGGACGAAGGTGCGGTCGATTTTAAGTAGGTCGAGTGGGACGCGCTGCAAGGAGGACAGCGACGAGTAGCCGGTCCCGAAGTCGTCGAGGGCGAGTTTGATCCCCAGCGCCTTGAGCTGTTTGAGCGTGTCGTAACGTTTGCTCGAGCTTTCCAGTAGCGTGCTTTCAGTCAGCTCGAGCGTCAGCAGGTGAGGGGGCAGCCCGCTTTTGCCCAGCACGCCCGCGACAAAGGCTGCGAGGTCCGGCTTGCCAAAATGCCAGCTCGAGAGGTTGACACTGAGCGACAGCGCCTGGCCGCTCCGGTTCCAGGCTGCGACCTGCCGGGCGGCCCGCTCGAGCACGAAGCATTCGAGCGGAATGATAAGGCCGGAATCCTCGGCAACGGGGATAAAGTCTGCTGGCGCGATAAACCCGCGCTGCGGGTGCTGCCAGCGCACGAGCGCCTCGACGCCGACAGGCGTACCGCTGGTGCTAAAAATGGGCTGATAGTAGATCGAAAGCTGCTCACTTTCGAGCGCCTTGCGCAGAGCGTCCTCGAGGCTCAGGCGGATCACGACGTTTTCGCGCATGGAGGTCTCGAAAAACAGCACTGAGCCCGTATCGCTCTTTCGCCCCTCGGCTTTGGCCCCGTACATGGCGATGTCGGCGTCTTGCAGCATCGCTTCGGCTTCCTGGTAGCCGCCGACAGATGAGACGACCCCGATGGAGACGCCTAGCTGCAGGGTGTGACCTGCGAGGCGTACGGGGGCGCAGGCGTGCATTCGCAGGCGCTCGGCGGTGACGAGCGCCTCGTCGGCTGGGGTGTCGTAGAGCAGAACGCTGAATTCGTCGCCCCCGAAACGGGCCAGAACATCGTCTTTTTTGAGTTTGCCCCGAAGCCTGCGTGTAAGGGCCTGCAAGACTTCGTCTCCGACCACGTGACCGAGCGAATCGTTGATGATCTTGAAGCGGTCGAAGTCCAAAAAGAGTAGCGCGAAGGGGCGCTGCGCGTCGGTGAGAGCTTGCCGCAACTTGCTTAGAAACAGTGTGCGGTTGGGCAGGCCCGTCAGAGCGTCATGGGTAGCGTCGTGCCGAAGGCGCTCGTTGACCCGCGTGAGTGCTGACGAGGCAGCCTCGAGCCGGCTCATCTGCTGGGCCAGGACAGCGTGCGTCCTTTGCAGCTCGAGCCGGGTTTCGGCGAGGGATTTCAAGCTGTGGCGCAGCTCGAGTTCGTCCATGACGATCGCCGCGAAGTTATTTAGGAGCTTCCTATCGCGTTCGCTGAAGGTTTCGCGGGGAGCATGATCGACGAGCGAGAGTGTGCCGAAGTTGACGCCCCGGCTGCTCTTCAACACTGCGCCAGCGTAGAAACGGATGCCCGGTTCGTTTTGGACGAGCGGGTTGTCGAAAAAGCGGGGGTCGGTGGCGGCGTTGAGCACGACAAACACGTTGTCTTGCAAGATGGCCTGCGCGCAAAACGATGTGTCGAGGCCAATGCCGCTCGCGTCGTAGCCGTAGGACGCCTGAGAGTGCTGCACACAGTCGTCGAGGACATTGATATGTACAGCGGCTGTGCCGAACAAGTCACCCACCATATTCACGATGCGGTCCAGAGCGACTTCAGCCGTGTTGCTGACGAGTGCGTAGTAATCGAGCGCCTCGAGGCGGGCCGCAACCTGACCTTGGGTGGAAGACTTGACCCTCATGAAGACAGTCTATGTTTAGGCTTCTGACAGGATTCTTAACGACTTTCAAGGGCTATGAGGGGTGTGCCTGGGCGGCGTCACTCGAGGGGCAACTCCATAAAGAGAAAAACGGCCTCCTCGAGCGGCGTGAGCATGGCCTTCGCCGCTCCAAGCCGCAAGCTGTCACCGACCTTGAGAAGCCGAAAGTCACCATGGGGCAAGTCGATAATGACTTGCCCCTCCAGAACAAGTAGCCACAAAGACGCGGGTTGCAGCGTGAGCGGAGCTGTGAGCGCCTGTACCGACAGGTTGGCACTGAGGACGCTTTTAGCAACGCTCGGGTCCGTCTTGGCCAGATGTAAAAGGTTGAGCGGGTCGGGAACGGGCGGGCTCACCGGCTGGGTCTCACTGTAACGGGCTCACGCAGCGACCGCTGCATCCTTTTCAGGCTCCTTGCGGGCGCGACCGTAGGCCATGCGCAGCTTGAACATCCCGCGCTTGTGCGCGGCGCGCACGGCTTCCTCACTGAGTCCGACCCCATCGGCCACCGTGGCAATGTCCTCGGCACCCTGTCCGCGCATCCCCTCTAAGCGGCTCACGACCTCGGCGTCCTCGGGTGCGAGTTCGCTCAGGAAGGGCTCGAGCTGCCTCGGCGTGGCCTTGGGACCAGCGGGTTTCTTGACCTTGCTGGCGGGTTTTTTGGTGGCAGCCTTTTTGGCAGCACTCTTCTTGGCAGTACTCTTTCGAGCCGTGCTCTGCTTGGTCGCTGCTTTCCGCCCGGCCTTTTTGCTCGGCTGGAGGCGTTCGCGTTCGGCGAGCAGGGCGAGCGCTTCATCCAACGTCACGCTTTCCGGCGTCTGGGTAGTTAGCGAGGCGTTGGTTTTGCCGTGCTTGACGTAAGGCCCGTAGCGCCCGTCGTGCAGTTCGACATCTTCACCTGTGTCTGGGTGTTCGCCGAGAACGCGCAGGGGTTTGTTGCGGAACTCTTTTGTGCTGATCAGCTCGAGCGCCCGGGGCAGTGCGACGTTGAGTACGTCGTCCTCTTTAGGCAGCGACGCGAAGGTGCTGCCGTGCTTGACGTAAGGCCCGAAGCGCCCAATGGCGGCCTGGACGGGCTTGTGCGTCTCCGGGTGCTCACCGAGCGTACGGGGCAGCGACAGGAGGCCCGCTGCCAACGTTTCGGTCACGGCGCTCGGCTCGAGCCCCTTGGGCAGCGACACCCGTTTGGGTTTGCCCTCCTGCTCATCGTCCCCGAGTTGCACGTACGGCCCATATGGCCCCGACTTGAGCAGCATGACCTCGCCCGTCTCGGGGTACGCCCCGAGGACGTTGTCGGCGGCGTTGCCTGCTGTCAGCGCCTCGCGCAGGTAGTCCTGTGTCACCTCGTCAGGGGCCATGTCGGCGGGGAGCGAGCTCGTCACGATTTCGCCGTCGACCTTGCCTTCGGCGTAGGGTCCGAAGCGCCCAACGCGCACGAGGTAGTCGCCCCACTGGGGAAAACTCAGCGTCGCGATGGCGCGCGCGTCGACCTCCTCGAGGCTCGTCCTGGTGCGAGCCTCGAGCCCCTCTTGTCCCCGGTAGAAGCGCTCGAGGTACGGTTCGGCCTCCAGGTCACCCGCAGCGATGTCGTCGAGGACGTCTTCCATCTGCGC
>JBMDWS010000312.1:0-2576 GCA_048594695.1 Truepera sp.
TCGTCCATCGTCTCAAAGTTCTGCGTTCCGAGATCGGACTCGAGCCCCAGATAGAGCTCATCGAAAGCACTCTTGGGCACATCGAAGTGCTCCAGAACCCAGTGCAGCCCGACCTCGAGAAACGCCCCTTCACGCGGCGTCCCGGCATAGGCCCGCGCCACGTGCTCCTGCCAGACGTGTAGCCGTGCCCGGCCGGCTTCGGGCGAGGGTGCGCTGTCTACCGCGTCGTCCCCGCTCCGGCAAACAGCGTAAACGACCGACACGGCCTGACGCTCCCGAGCCGGAAAAAACCGCGAACCGAGGTAGAAGGTGCTCGAGTGCGCCCGGGTGAGCCTCGAGCAGTACGCCACGGCTTCCTTGGGCGTCCAGACCTGCATCAGTTCGCCGGGAGGTACGTTCAGCGTGGCAGCTTCGGAAGGCCTCATGTGCAGCGATCTTTTCATGAGCGAGCCCGAGCAGACAACGGGCCATCCCACGGTTTTACGTGGGATTTCGGTGGTGCTGCGTCTGCGTCTCTAGGCATACATGACTATACCAAAGCTCAGGCAGGCGTTTTCGTGTGCTCCTGCGCCTGTCCGTAGCGCGTCTCAACGTAGTCGTCAAGCATGCGGTTAAAGTCCGCGACGAGACCCTTGCCCTGCAAAACCCCGACGAACTCGCCGTCACGGTAAACCGGCGCGCGCGGGTCCTCTCCCGTTCCCGGCAGCGAGATGCCGATGTCGGCATGTTTGGACTCGCCTGGACCGTTGACCACGCAACCCATGACCGCCACCTTGAGGTTCTCCACACCCGGGTACTTTTCCCGCCACGCGGGCATCTGCGCTTTGAGATAGGCCTGAATATCGCGAGCCATCTCCTGAAAAAGCGTGCTGGTGGTGCGACCGCAACCGGGGCAGGCCGTCACGGTCGGCGCGAATTTGCGCAGGTCGAGCGCCGCCAGGATCTCCTGCGCCGCCTCGACCTCACGCTTGCGCGGCGCACCCGGTTCAGGCGTCAGAGACACGCGAATCGTGTCACCAATCCCCTCAGCAAGCAGAACGCTGAGGCCCGCTGCGCTCGCCACCACGCCCTTGACGCCCATACCCGCCTCGGTGAGGCCGAGGTGTAGCGGATAGTCGCAGCGCCCCGCGAGCAGCCGATAGACCTCCCAGAGGTCTCGAGCGTTCGAGACCTTGGCCGAAAGGATAATCTTGTCGTGCCTAAGGCCCACCTGCTCCGCGAGTTCGGCGGATAAGAGGGCCGACTGCAGCATGGCCTCGATCATCACGTCGCGGGCGTCTTTGGGCGCGCTCGAGCCCGCGTTCTCGTCCATCAGTTTGGTCAGGAGTTGTGCGTCGAGCGAGCCCCAGTTCACCCCGATACGCACAGGTTTGTCAAATTCTTTGGCGACCTCGATCATGGTCACGAAGTTCTCGTCGTGGCGCTTGCCCGTGCCGACGTTGCCGGGATTGATGCGGTACTTGGCGAGGGCCGCCGCCGTTTGCGGGAACTCGCGCAGCAAGATGTGCCCGTTGAAGTGAAAATCGCCGACGAGCGGAACATCGAGTCCCCGGTCCCCCAACCTGGCCCTGATCTCGGGTACGGCGGCGGCGGCAGCCTTGTTGTTGACCGTGATCCGAACGATCTCGCTGCCCGCGTTGTGGAGCTGCGCGACCTGGATCGCCGTAGCTTCGGCGTCGGCGGTGTCAGTATTGGTCATTGACTGCACCACGATAGGGTGCGCCGAGCCGATCGGCACACCCCCCACAAAACAGGTGACGGTGGGGCGGCGGGGGATGGTCATACTCTAAGTTTAGCGGTCAGGCCACCGCGGATGCGTCAGCTGCCTCGCAGAAGGGGTGCTCGAGGAACGCTTGACGAAAAAAGATTAGGCCAAGAGCCTCGAAATCTCCTGGTCTCGGGAATAGGGCGCAGCTTACTCGACCGGTACGATGTTCTCGACGAGGTAAACGTGATCCTGAAAGTCGCAGTTGGCTGAGAGACCCACTTCGGTGTCCCCATCATCGGGGGGCGCTAGGTCCGAATCGCAGTCGGCCAGAGCGTAGTCCTGACCCACGACGTAAGTGTTGGCTCGGTTTTCGACAGGCCAGATGCGGATCCCGACGAGTTTTGTGTCCGTAAGATCCTGACTGCTGTAGCGGTCGACCTGAATGCGAAAGGGACCGCTGTAGTCGGTGGTACCCCTATTGGGTACAGCGCCCGCAGTGGCTTTTGCGCCCGCCGGGAACATGGTCTGGGCGTAGTCCTGGTCGTACTGAAGCTGGAAAAAGTAACCGGTGCCGCCGACCGCGTCGGGCGGAAAGAGTTCGAAGTCGGTATTTGTCACAGATCCCGTGCAGCAGGTCTTGAAGGCCGCGAGTTCGGTCACGGTTACGGTCTTACCAGGGTCGGCCCTCTGCCACAGGCGTGCGCGCACTTCGGAGCCGGCTTCGGGAGAACCGGCAGTATTCTGGCGGAAGCTGCCCAAGTTTGCGCTGAGGCCAGCCGCCTTGAGGATCTGGGCCAGCGAGGGTTCGTTGCTGCCCTCAGGCCGAGGAAGGTAGGTCCCGGCCAGCTCGAGCGAGGCGCGGCTACCC
>JBMDWS010000313.1:0-3897 GCA_048594695.1 Truepera sp.
CTACACCGGCGGCACCATCGGCATGACCCCTTCGGCGGGCGGTTACCGCCCCGAAACGGGCTATCTCGCTGAGCAGGTGGCCCGCCTCGAGCATCCCGAACTGCCCCGGCTCACCCTGCACGAATACACCCCGCTCCTCGATTCGTCCGAGATGACACCCCGCGACTGGGAGCGTATTGCCCGCGACATTGCCGAGCATTACGACGATCACGACGGCTTCGTGATCCTGCATGGCACCGACACGATGGCCTACAGCGCCTCAGCCCTATCGTTCATGCTCGAGAACCTCGCCAAACCCGTCATTCTGACGGGGTCACAGATTCCCCTCGCCAAGCTCCGCAGCGATGGGCGCGAGAACCTCATCACCTCGCTGCTGCTGGCAGCAAACGCCCCGCTCCATGAGGTCGGCCTCTACTTCGGGGGCAAACTGCTGCGCGGCAACCGGGCGCGTAAGGTCTCCTCGTCGGGGTTCCCGGCCTTCGAGTCGCCCAATGCGCCACCCCTCGGCAGCGTCGGGGTCGAGATTGCGCTGGACCCAAAACTCCTGTTGCCGACACCCACAGCGCCCCTCGTACTTAGGCCCCTAAAACCTGTCAACGTCGGGGCGCTCCGGCTCTTCCCGGGAATCAGCGCGAGTATTCTGGAAAACCTCCTGCGCGAGCCGCTCCAGGGTCTGGTGCTCGAGACCTACGGCAGCGGCAACGCGCCGCAGCAGCCCGACTTTCTGGCGGTACTGCGCGAGGCGACAGCGCGGGGCGTGGTGATCGTCAACTGTACGCAGTGCTGGCACGGCAGCGTGGCGATGGAGACTTACGCCACCGGGCAGCGGCTCGCCGAGGCGGGCGTGGTGAGCGGCTATGACCTCACCCCCGAAGCAGCCCTGACCAAACTGACCTTCTTGCTCAGTACAGAAGCGTCACCAGAGGCCGTACGCGAAAAAGTCGGAAAGAACCTGCGCGGCGAGCTGTCGCGCTAACCCTGTTCACGGGGCAACAGGGCTGTGACCTTGCCCCCCTGAAGCCGCACTCCGACAACTGCCGTGTTGTTGCTGTAGTCGAGTTCTTCCAGCCGCCGTTCGGGGTTGGTCGTCACCACAAGGTCGTACTCACCGTCGGGGACGCCCGTCAGCTTGAGGTCCTGCTCGTAGAGGAGCGCTAGGTACTCGTCGCCCCAGCCGACCGAAACACCCTGAATGTCCTCCCGGCAGCCCGCGTAGACCGGGCCACCCGGTTTGCCCATGCGCCCGCTCTGCAGGTGGGTCTTGCCGGAGCCCATGTCCTTGATGTCCATGAGACAAAAGCCGACCTTGGCATTGTCCGCGAGGCGGGTTTTGCGGTTACCCCGCGCGTCGAGGCTCCAGAGCGCGTAGTGCGCAAACTCGTCGAAGTGCAGGTGCCCGTGGCGGTGGTTGTAGTCGAAGGTGCCCACCGGGCGCGTCCGCACGGCCCTGCGCCCCTCGGGGGTCTGCTGATAGACGAACTGATAGACCTCGAGCGTGTCTGTCTCCGGGTTTCGTGAGCCGCGCGTCTCGAGCGGACCCGACCCGGCATTCCAGATGGTCGTGTCGAATTTGAGGCGCAAATCCCCCTCGGCGCGGCTGCCCACCGTATAGACGTCTTTAGGGATGACGGGACGTAGGTCGGGCAAAAAGCGCGTCGGAGGTACGCTGGCCTGCCGCGCCACGACGTTGAGAGCCAGCACGCTCTGCTGCTCGATCTCCCCAAGCGTCCAGTCGCGCATCGGTAAGGTGCTGCGTGCAGACGGACGCTCACCCCACCAGGCAAGGGGACCTAGCCCCAGATAGACGACAAACGCGCCAAGAACCAGCCCCCGCAGCCACCAGCTCGTCGACCGCTTCACCCAACGTCCCGGAAAAGAACTCTAGAACTCACCTTCCAAGCATGACAGATACGAGGGGGTAAGACGGACTGCAAGGGCACATTAGGGTTCCACTGCGGATCGGAACGCCGTTTTCCCAGCGCTCACCCCAAGCCGTCCCGGCATCCTCGAGCCGACTATCCGACCCGGCAAAGCGGGTATGCTTGAAAGATGGAATACGTAGACCTGTTCGGACAGCGGCGCTTCGATGACGACAAGATGCAAAAAGTCCCAGTGTTCACGTCCGAACGGCTGCTCTTCGACCAGTACTGTCTCAAACCAGGGCAGGCGCAGCGCGTCCACAGCCACGACAGCGAGGACAAGATCTATGTGGTCTTGCAGGGCGAGGCGATGTTCGAGGTAGGCGGCGAACAGGAACTCCTCGCCGAAGGCAGCGCCGTCATCGCGCGTTCGGGCGTGCCGCACGGCGTCCGCAACGATTCGGACTCGGAGCTCATCCTGCTCGTGGCGATGGCTCCGAAGCCGGTCAACGCTGGAGAGTAAGCCGTCATCGACACGCGGTTTTCAGGGTTACCACTCGACCACGTCGGCGTCGCCGTTACAAGCCTTGAGTCGGCAAGTCGACCCTACAGGCTACTGGGCTTAGGTCCCGAAGGTGAGGACGAAACGCTCCCCGCACAGGGCGTCCGCGTGCGCACCTTTCGTGTGGGCGAAAGCTTGCTCGAGCTGCTCGAGCCCCTCACGCCGGAGTCTCCGATTGCCCGTTTTATCGAAAAGCGCGGGTCGGGGCTGCATCATCTGGCCTTTCGGGTGGTGGGGCTCGAGGACCAAGTCGCCCGGCTGCAAAGCGAGGGCGCACCCTTCCTGAGCGACGCACCCGGCCCCGGGCGACACGCAACCCGCGTGATTTTCTTGCACCCCAAGTGGACAGGCGGCGTGCTCGTGGAGCTGGTCGAGTATCCGTAGACTCACACAAAACCGCTGGCTTTTCGGCGTTCTGGCGCTCCTTTGGGCCGGGCTCACTTTCTGGCTCTCGTCATCGCCGGACGCGCAGGGCGTCGGCTCGTTTCTCGACCTGCAACCACCCTTCGACAAGCTCTATCACGCGGTCAACTTCGGCGTTCTGGCAGGGCTTCTCTACCTCGCCACCGGGCGGGCGTGGCTCGCCGTGCTCCTCGCTTCGCTCTACGGCGTTAGCGACGAAATTCATCAGTCGTTCGTTCCGGGCCGGAGCAGCGACGTGACCGACTGGCTGGCCGATACGGTTGGCGCACTCCTCGCAGTGGCGGCCTTACGGTACGCGCTGGGCCGCTGGGGCAATAAGGGGCCGCCCACACGCTAAACTGGACACATGGTCACCCACGCAAATCGAGACACCTTATGAAGCTCGCCCTCGTCGGTGCGGGCAAGATGGGCGGGGCCGTCCTGACCGGGGCACTCCGCGCAGGCGTACTGAAGCCCGAAGAGGTCGGCATCTATCACCCGGACGACACGCGGCGCACCGAACTCGCCGAGCGTTTCGGGGTTGCGCCCCGTTCTGATGACGACGTTCATCAGGCCGAGCGCATCCTCATTGCTGTCAAACCGCAGTCGTTTTCCGAGGTCGCGCCGCTCATCGCCCGGCGCACCACGGCCTACATCTCACTCATGGCGGGCGTTTCGGCGGAGGTCATCGCCCGCAGGGTCGGCTCGAACCGGGTCGTGCGGGCCATGCCCAACCTTGGCGCACGCCTTGGCCTCTCGGCTACGGCGGTCGGGGCACTGCCGCAAGCGACTGCCGACGACGTACGGATCGCCGAGCAACTTTATAGCGCAGTCGGCACCGATAACCACATTCCTGAACGCCTGTTCGACGCCTTTACCGGGCTTGCCGGGTCGGGACCAGCCTTCGCTGCGCTCTTTGCCGAGTCCCTCGCCGACGGGGGCGTGCGGGTTGGCTTCAGCCGGGCTGTCGCGCAGGACCTCGCCCGGCAGGTGCTGCTGGCGACCGCGACATTGCTCGAGACCTCCTCCCCCGGCGGCATCAAGGACGAAGTCGCCAGTGCAGGCGGAACCGCC
>JBMDWS010000314.1:0-3050 GCA_048594695.1 Truepera sp.
AAAATGGCTGGCAGTAGGCCGAGCCTCCTGTGGCGCTTGACGATGGCGCTCGTCTTGATCATCGGGTTGACGGCGGCGGTATTCCCGTTCGTCTACCTGATTCTGCAGTCGCTTGCCCCCTGGGATCAGGTGGACAAACGCCTAGTGCCGAGCACCTTTACCCTGCGCTCGTATCAGTACCTTTTCTTCGACGCGGGTTCCCGCGACCCGTGGTTAGGGGCACTCGCCAACTCGTTTCTCGTCACCATTGCGAGCGTCGTGCTGATGGTGGTGTTTGCCGGGCTGGTCGGTTACGCGCTTTCACTCATCCCCTTTCGCGGGCGCAAGGTGATCAACAACGTGATCCTCTTTCACATGTTTTTTCCGTCGATCATCCTGCTCGTCCCGACCTTTCTGATCGTCCGCTACATGGGGCTCTACAACACCTACGCCGGGATGATCATTCCCACGGCCATGAGCGTCTGGGCGATCTTCATGTACACCTCGTTTTTCCGCTCGGTCAGTAGCGAGATGATCGAGGCGGCGCGGATCGACGGGGCTTCGGAGCTGGCGGTGGTGTGGCGCATCATCGTGCCGGTGTCGTTGCCGATCACGGCGGTCATCACGCTATTCCTCTTCATGGACCGCTGGGGTCAGCTCCTCTGGGACCTGATGGTGGTCAGTGACCGCTCGAAGATGACGCTCTCGGTGTTGCTGGCGTCGCTGTCGGGGTCGTATGCGCCCTACCCGGGGCCGATCTACGCTGCTAGTACTTTGTTGACCCTGCCTGTTCTCATCGTCTTCTGGCTCTTTCGCAAGCAGTTCACGGCGGGCATCGCCTTCGTCTTTCGCTGATGCCGCTCGCCAAACCTGCCTCGATCCGCCCCGCTTCCATCCGTGACGTGGCCCGGGAAGCGGGCGTGTCGATCTCGACGGTCTCCCGGGCGCTCCGGGGTTACAGCGATGTGAACGCCCAGACGCGCGCCCGTGTGCAGGAGGCGGCCCGCCTTCTGGGCTATACCCCCGACGCGGCGGGGCAGGCGCTCAAGTCGGGGCGGACCGGAACCGTAGCCGTGCTTGTGTCAGGGCGACACGGTCCTGCGCTCCTCGACGCCTTTTACGTTGAGGTGTTGGGGGGGCTCGAGGCGCACCTGAGCGAGAACGACCTGAGCCTTCTTTTGCTGCGCGCCGGAAGCTCCAACGCCGAGAGATTGCTGCTGCAAAGTGGGCGCTGTGACGGCGTCATTGCTCTTGGCTGCGATCTGCCGCTGGCGTTTTTGCAGGCTCTTCACGAGCGTGGCCTGCCGCTGGTACTGACCGACAGCGAAAGCTGGCACGAGACGGTCCCCGGCGTGAGCGTCGCCAACGAAGCGGGCGGCTACGAGGCCGTGAGGCATCTTATGGCGAGCGGGCGGAAAAGGCTGGCTTTTATTGCCGAGACGCCTGACGACCCGAACTTTCGCCTGCGCCGGGACGGTTTTCTGCGGGCGCACGCTGAGGCGGGCCACGTGGTCCCTCCCGAGCGGCTGCAGGCCGGGATGCTCGGTCCCGAGGGGGGCTACCAGGCCACGAAAAAGCTTCTCGAGCACGCCGACTTCGACGCCATCTTCGCTGCCAACGACACCGCAGCCTTCGGCGCTATCCGGGCGCTCAGCGAGGTGGGGCGGCGCGTGCCGGACGACGTGGCAATCGTCGGTTTCGACGACATCGCGCTCGCCCGCTACTCGCAGCCGCCCCTTACGACCCTGCGCGTGCCCCGTCAGGAGATGGGACGGGAGGCCGCGATCCGCCTGACCCACCTGCTTTCGGGTAATTCTGTAGAGGGCCTCGAGTTGCCCGCAACGCTTGTCGTCCGGGGCTCGGCCTGACATGTCCTGCCCCTCTACGTACAATCACTCACCCTTCAAGGAGATCTTTCGTGAAGTTTCACCGCCACTACGCCCCCGTCCTCACGCCAAACCCGAACAATGCCTGGGAGGCGGTCAACGTCTTCAACCCGTCGGTCATTGTTCATAACGGCCTCTTTCACATGCATTACCGTGCCCAGGGCTACGACTATATCTCCCGCGTCGGTTACGCAGTCTCCACGGACGGGATTCACTGGAACCGCCTTCAGGAGCCCGTTTTCAGCCCCAGCGGCGACAACGATGCGCGCGGTGTCGAAGACCCGCGGGTGACGGAACTCGACGGGCGCTTCTACATGGCCTACACCGCCTTCGACCGCGAGAGCCCCTTCCCGGCGACCGGTACTGTGCCGACCGGCATCACGCCGATGTACGCGGTGTCGGACAACCTCATCACCTGGGAGCGGCTCGGCCCAGTGGTCGAGGGCGAGGACAACAAAGATCACGCGCTCTTTCCGGCTCGAGTCGGCGGACGCTACGTCACCTTCCACCGCCGTCCGCCGAGCGTGTGGCTGGCCTTCAGCGACGACCTCAAAGCTTGGGGCGACCATCGTGAGATTCTTTCGCCGCGCCCCGGCCTCTGGGACGGTAAACGCGTGGGTGCAGGCGGGCCACCCATCGAGACTGAGGCGGGCTGGCTGGTCATCTATCACGGCTACAACGACGCGCACGTCTACTGTATGGGTGTGGCGCTCCTCGACCGGGACGACCCGACGAAGGTTTTAAAACGTCCGGAAGCGTCGATACTGGAGCCGCAGACCGCCTGGGAGCTGCGCGGGGACGTGCCGAACGTCGTCTTTGGCTGCGCCAATCCGGTCGTCGATGGCACGGTTTACCTCTATTACGGCGGCGCGGACCGGGTGGTGGGCCTGGCGACGGCGAACCTGAGCGAGCTGCTGGCCTGGACCTTAAAGAACGGCTAAGGAGCTAAGGAGAGACGATGAGACGGACGCTGCTGACCCTGATATTCGCGCTGGCCTCCCTGACGGTGGCGGCAGCGCCCCCGACGCTCACCAACCTGTCCCACCTGGACGCCCTGACCGCCCCGGTGACGCCGGCCGCTCAGCTCGGGCTCGCGAGCTAGCGGCTGCGCGAAGAACCCGTACTGCTCGCGCTGTGGACCTACGCCGCACCGCTCGAGGATGCAGACTGCGCCTTCCGCCCGGT
>JBMDWS010000315.1:0-3778 GCA_048594695.1 Truepera sp.
CACAACGCACAAGAGCCTGCGGGGGCCGAGAAGCGCCATTATTCTCTCGAACGACGAAGAACTCGGCAAGCGCATCGACAAGATGATCTTTCCCGGTGCCCAGGGCGGGCCGCTCGAGCACGTCGTCGCGGGCAAGGCCGTCGCGTTTTTCGAGGCGCTGCAACCCGAATTCAAAGATTACGCACGTCAGGTCGTCGCCAACGCTCAGGCACTCGCCGAGGCGCTGAGCGCACGCGGCTACCGCATCGTGTCGGGCGGAACCGACAACCATAACTTCCTGGTCGACCTGAGCGCACAGGACATCAGCGGCAAAAAGGCGCAGAACCTGCTCGATGAGGCGGGTATCACGGTCAACAAGAACATGGTGCCCTACGACACCCGCTCGCCCTTTGTGACCTCGGGTATCCGAATTGGCACACCCGCCCTCACCACACGGGGTTTTACACCTGAGAGCATGGCTAAGGTCGCGGAGCTTATCGACCGGACCCTGAAAGGCGAAGACCCGGCTGCCGTTCGTCAGGACGTGAAGGCGCTGACTGCAAGCTACCCGATGCCCTAAAAACGGGCGTCAGGCTGGGATAGCGGGCACCGGAACTTTCCGGTGCCCGCGCCTCATTTCTGCACCGCTGGTTTGGTGACGCTTTAACCTCACGGAAGCTGCCGAAGCGTGCAGGGCTTGAACCCCCGCCCCCGCCGACTCAGTCAAACCCACCCATCCGAAAACAGCCGCACCCAAATCGTTCTTGACAGGTTAGAGCACATGTGTAACACTCGTTACATGTAACACTCGTTACACACTGTGGCGAGGCTCGAGCCCGTCACCATTTCACGCCTCGAAAGGAAATCTCGTGACTTTTACCGCGCTTGCCCCTGTCGTTGCTCTGATCCTCTTTGTCATCCTCGGCCTCTCCTTTGCCTTCAGAGATACGTCGCAGGGAAAAGGCCTCTGGCGCTTGCCCGCGCTTTTGTGCCTGCTCTTTCTGGGCTTTTCGGTCTACACCGCGATAACAGAGGGACCCCTTGGGTTCTGGACTGAACACGTGCGCAATTTCTGGGGCAATCAGATCTGGTTCGATCTGCTGCTCGCTTTTAGCGTGAGCTGGATTCTGCTCGTACCGCGGGCAAAGAAGCTTGGAATGTCCGTGCTCCCCTGGCTCATCCTGATCTTTTGCACCGGCTCTATCGGTGTTCTGGCGATGCTCGCCCGCGTCTTTTATCTCGAGGAACGCAAAGCTTAGTCACAGGGTCGTGCACGGCCCGCCTCTACCGGACGCCTCACAGGGGGGTGGTATGTTGGCCTCACTGCGGTATGCGGGCTTTGCATGGACGACACGAAACATACAGAATCCCCAACAGAAGGCGCCACGACCCGTGAAGCGCTGCTAGGGCAGATCTTTCACTATCTTCTTACGCACGGGCTTCAGGACCTGAGCCTGCGCCCGCTCGCCGCCGCCGTTGGCAGCAACGCACGGATGCTGAACTACTACTTCGGTTCCAAGGAAGAGATGATCGTCGAGGCGCTGAGCTTTGCCCAGACCTCGCAGCTCGAGGTGCTTTCCCAGCTGCCGCCCCCGCAACCCGATATGGGGCGCGAACTGCAAACCCTCTGGCGCTACTTCACCTCGAGCCAGTTCCTTCCCTTTGCCGAGCTGCTCTTTGAAGTCGAAGCGCAGTCCCTAAGAGGCAACACCCTCTACCGCTCGTTCGCAGTCGGGACGTTGCAGGGCTGGCGGGCGTTTGTGGCCTCGCGCCTCGAGCAGGCCGATGAGCCGACAGTCAACCTGATTGTCGGCAGCATTTCGGGCTTGCTGCTGGACCTCGTTGTAAGCGGCGACAGGGAGCGGATCGACGGAACATTTGGGCATCTTGTCAAGACGCTCGCTGAACCATGAACACAAAAGAACTTCTAAGTGCCGCCGCTGTCCTGCTGACTTTTTTTATGTTCTTCCCCTATATTCGCACTATGCTTCAGGGGAGGATCAAGCCTCACGTCTTTTCCTGGGTGATCTGGGGCCTCGGAACGTTTATCGTCTTTTTCGCGCAACTTGCGGATGGGGCGGGCCTCGGCGCGTGGCCCATCGGGATTTCCGGGCTCATCACGAGCTTCGTTGCGCTCCTCGCATATCGTCAGAAGGCCGACACGGACATTACCCGGACGGACTGGGGTTTTTTGATCGCTGCCCTTTCCGCGCTGCCCTTCTGGTTTTTGACCTCGAGCCCGCTCTGGGCAGTCGTTATTCTCACGGCAGCAGACCTCATCGGCTTCGGGCCGACGTTGCGGCGCGCTTATCTAAACCCCAACGAAGAAAGCGCCCTGTTTTTTGCGCTGGGCGCAACGCGCAATGGACTGGTGGTCGGGGCGCTCGAGCACTACTCGCTCACCACAGCCCTGTTCCCCACTGCGGTAGGTGTGATGAGCTTCATACTTGCTACAGTGCTTATGTTTCGTAGACGCGCCCTGCCCTTTAGCAAACCGTCGCAGGGATAAGGCTAAAGCTTTAGGAGAAGTAATAACGGGTGACGCGTTTCTGCACTGCATCTCCCGTTATCAGAGGTTATCTACTTTCTACTGCCCCTTCTCCTCCGCCCACAACCGCTGCATCTCCCTCGAGGTCTCTAAGAGGTCATCGAGCTTGCCCTGCGCCTCGACGCGCCCGTCCTTGAGAACGATGATCTGGTCGGCGCGTCTGAGCGCTGCGCGGCGGTGCGAAACGACCAGACAGGTCGCCTGCTGCCGGGCGAAAAGCTGCGCCCAGAGGTGCGCTTCGGTCTCGACGTCGAGTGCTGAGGAGAGGTCATCGAAGATGAGGAGTTCCGCTCCCCGCAGGAACATACGCGCCGCCGACGAGCGCTGCACCTGCCCGCCCGAGAGCTTGACGCCGCGTGTACCGACGAGCGTCTCGAGCCCGTGCTCGAGACTCCGCACGTCGTGGGTCATGACGGCGAGGTCCACGACGTCCTCGAGCGCGTCATCCTGGGCCTGGCCCATCAGGATGTTCTGCCGCAGCGAGTCCGAGAATAGGCGCGGTACCTGCGCGGTATAGGCGCTGCGCGGCGGCACGAACCAGGAGGCCGGGTCCCCTACCTCGTCGCCGTTCCAGAGGATCGTCCCCGAATCCTTCGGGACGAGGCCCATGAGGGCGCGCAAGAATGTCGTCTTGCCCGAACCGATGCGCCCAGTCACGACCGTGAACGAGCCGCGCTCAAGTGCAAAGCTCACGTCCTCGATCCCGTTTTCGGTGCCGGGGTAGTGATACGAGAGTCCGCGCAGCTCGAGCCGCTCGAGGCGCTCCCCTTCCGAGAGGGGTGGCGTCTTGACGGCGGGCAGGTCGCCCGTCAGGTTGAGCGGCGTGTGTTCTACGAGCACATCGGGCGGCGCGTCCTGCAACAGACGCTGCATCCGCTCGAACGACACTCCGGCCCGCTTGTGCTGCGCCAGCATGTCGCCGATAAAGGCCATGATGCCCGTAAGACGGGGCAGGTAGAAGGCGAAAAGGGCAAAGTCCCCGACCGTAAACGACCCGCTCAGCATGGCCCGCGCCGTCAGTAGCAGCACGATACCGGTCCCGATATTGGTCATGTTGGTGTTGGCGCTGCGCAAAAACTCGGTCAGCAGCGTGTCCTTGAGCGCGGCCTCACGCCTCGTGCGGTTGAGGCCGCGAAAGTGCCCGATGACCTCGCGCTCGCGCCCCGCGACCTTGACCGCCTGCACCGCGGCGAAGGTCTCACCGACGAAATCGGTGACGCGGGCGGTGGCTTCGCGGCTTCTGCGGCGGTA